>JAYXXU010000195.1:0-11605 GCA_036019135.1 Pseudomonadota bacterium
GGATGACAATACGATTTTTTGTTGATTTTGCAAGTTGCGATGCTGTAACGAGTTGGTTCTAGGCAAGTATTCATAAAAAAACCTCAGCGCATCATCATGCACTGAGGTTTTTGGACAGTGTCTCGGGTTTTGAGATTAGCCGAAACGCCCTGTGATATACGATTCTGTCAGGTGGTGGCTAGGCATCGAGAATACTTTTTCGGTGCTATCCACTTCGATCAAGTCACCCAAGTGGAAGTACGCTGTACGATGCGATACCCGTGCCGCTTGCTGCATCGAGTGTGTCACAATCACGATGGTGTACTGGCTGGATAACTCACTGATCAGTTCTTCGACTTTTGCGGTCGCAATCGGATCAAGCGCTGAGCAAGGCTCATCCATCAAAATGACTTCTGGGCTGACCGCAATGGTACGTGCAATACACAGACGTTGCTGCTGACCACCTGACAGACCTGTGCCTGGTTGTTTGAGGCGGTCTTTGACCTCTTCCCACAGACCTGCACGGCGCAAGCTGGTTTCGACGATTTCGTCCATGTCCATTTTGCTTTTGGCGAGGCCATGTAGCTTAGGGCCATATGCGACGTTGTCATAAATAGATTTGGGGAAGGGGTTGGGCTTTTGGAATACCATGCCGACTTGCGCACGCAACAGCACCACATCTAGACTGGGATCATAGATGTCATGGCCATCCATCATGATTTTGCCTTTAACACGGCAGCTATCAATGGTGTCATTCATGCGGTTCAATGTGCGCAAAAAGGTTGATTTGCCACAGCCTGAAGGCCCAATGAAAGCAATCACTTCATTTTCATTGATGTCGAGACTAACACCTTTGATGGCTTCGGTGTCGCCATAGTACACATGCACATCTTGGGCGGACAGTTTGACATTTGGCGCAGGTGCATTGGCTTCAGCCTGTGTTTTATTGCCAAAATCAAACTGTGAGGCCAGCGGGCGTGTGGTCGCGCTCTGGGTTGTTGCTGTGCTGGGGTTCGGAGTGTTGACCATATTCATTTACCACCTCGTCTCGAATTTCTTACGTAGCCAGATTGCCAAGCCATTGAGACTCAACATCAGTGCGAGGAGCACCATAATGGCCGCCGATGTGCGTGCTTCAAAAAAATTGCGCAATTCATTGCCTTGCCACAGGTAGATTTGCACGGGTAGGGCGCTGGCTTGATCCATTGGGGAGGCTGGAATGCTCGCAACGAAGGCGCTCATCCCAATCAGCAACAGGGGCGCACTTTCACCAAGTGCCTGAGCAACACCGATAATCGCGCCAGTTAAAATACCAGGAATGGCAAGTGGCAAAGTGTGATGAAAAACGCTTTGAACTTTGGATGCACCCAACCCTAATGCGGCTTGGCGAATCGAGGGTGGAACGGCCTTGAGGGCTGCCCGTGTGGTAATAATCACGGTAGGCAGCGTCATCAGACTGAGTACCAACCCCCCAACCAATGGCGCTGATAAGGGTAGTTTAAAGTAATTGATGAAAATTGCAGCACCCAATAGACCAAAAACAATCGAAGGCACAGCAGCAAGGTTGTTGATGTTGACTTCGACCAGATCAGTGAGTTTGTTTTTGGGTGCAAATTCTTCTAGGTAGATCGCACTTGCCACACCGATTGGAACTGCGATAAAGATCACGATCAGCATCATATACAATGAGCCGACGAACGCACCACCCAAGCCTGCCGATGCCAAGGAGCTGCGTGAGTCAGGATTGGTGAATAGCTCGCTGCTAAACTTGAGCTGGATGATGTTTTGCTCATACAACGAGTCGGCAAGCTGACGCACTTCAGGGCTAAGCTGCTGTTGGTTGTCAGGCAAGCTACGATCAATATTACCACGTACCCAGACATCGACGTTCGCATCTGCCAGCATGTCTACGGTGATGGTTTGGCCAATAATGCTCGGATCATTGATCACCATATCGCGCAAGCGAAAACGCTCACCACTGGTATACAGCGAGTATAAGTCATCGCGCTGTGCAGCCAGCTCGGGTTTGGCGCGGATCAAGGTATCTTCGAGCAATGTGATCCAATCCACCATGCCTAATTCAGACTGCCATGCAAATTGACGCTGCTGGAAGGCTTGCGGGGTTTCACCTGCTAATGGCTTGGGCTGCTCGGCCACTTGAATCAACGCGGGATCAAAATAGACGGGCAGGCTGATCTTGGCTTGCCAAAATGCAGGCAGGCCACGAGAGACAATACTGGTAAATAACAGTGCTACAAAAAACAGCGCTGTGATCATCGCCAAACGACCCATCCACTGAAAGATCTTTTCTTTGCGACGTCTTTTACCCAGCGAATTGGCAACGGTGAGGCGCCACTGTTCGCGTGTTTGCTGCGCTTGTGCAGCCGAAGATGACGTAGTCATTAATCGTATTGCTCCCGATATTTGCGAACGATGTATAGCGCAATCACGTTCAGACCGAGCGTAATGGTGAAAAGTGTCAACCCAAGGGCAAAGGCAACCAGCGATTGTGGGCTGGCAAAATCCGTATCACCCGTCAACTGATTGACAATCATCACTGTTACGGTGGATACCGCTTCAAGCGGATTGGCATGTAATGCAGGCGCGTTACCTGCTGCCAAGACCACGATCATGGTCTCACCAATTGCACGACTGGCAGCGAGCAAGAATGCGCCGACAATGCCTGGTAATGCAGCAGGTAGTACTACCTTCATGATGGTTTCTGATTTGGTGCCACCGAGACCCAATGAGCCATCACGCATGGCGCGAGGGACTTGCGTAATGATGTCGTCTGAGAGAGACGAGATAAAGGGAATAATCATAATCCCCATGACGACGCCAGCAGTTAGTGCGCTGGTTGCATTGACTTTAAGACCAATCGCATCACCGATATTGGCAAAGACTGGACCGAGTACCAGCAAGGCAAACACGCCGTATACAATCGTTGGAATCCCAGCCAGAATTTCAATAGTGGGCTTGGCATACGAACGCACTTTGGGTGACGCATATTCGGCCAAATAAATCGCAGTCATTAAGCCAATCGGAATAGCGATCAGCAAGGCAATCCCAGCCACCATCAGTGTGCCCCACAATAGCGGGAGCAGACCGTAGTCACCCAGTGATGCACCTGATGTGGAGAAGCCAGGCTCCCAACGTGTGCCGAAGAAAAAATCCATTGGGCTGACGAAGCTAAAGAACCGAATCGCTTCACCTAGCATCGACAGTACAATCCCGACGGTAGTCAAAATGGCAATCACGGAACACAAGGCCATCGCAACTTTGATCACGATCTCAACGGAGTTGCGTGCGCGTAAAGTTGCACTAATCCGTTGTCGGGCATAGGCAAGGCCAGCCATTGCAATCGCGATCACCACTGCAATTTTGGCGAACATCGCTGTTGTTTGCAGCCCTTTCAGCTGGGCAGCTGCGCTCAGCTCAGCTTGAGTGGGCTCATTCACGCCAAAGCCTGATGCGATCTGTGACAGGCGGCGCATCAGCACATTGAGCTGCTGCTCATTGAGTCCTGCGGCCATTTCTGCTGGCAAAGACGACATTACCAGATGTCGAATCACCGAGGTTTCGGCAACTGACCAAAAAACAAAGACTAAAAAGGCTGGAATACCACACCACAGTGCGACCAGCAGTCCGTAATAACCAGGCCTTGAGTGTAAGGCAGCAGAGTTCTGACCTAGACCTGCAACCGACTTACTTTTTTTTAGGCCGATCTGGTAGGCCAGCGCCATCAGCGCCAACAATACCGCGATCAGGATTAAATTCATGCTGCCCCCGTGACAAGCTGAAAAAACACAGTCTATTCGTGCCTGACTATACGGTCGAAATATGACAGAAAAATGATGGTGGCTGACTCAAGCATACAAAGATGACAGTTTGATGAAAATAATCAGGCCAGCAGAGTGCTGGCCTGATTGTGCAAAATGATTGTAATCGGTAGGTTTAGTTATTTAACAACGACACGGTTTTTGAAGTCAGCCAAGACTTTGTTGCGCAAACTATCAGGTAGTGGGATCAAGCCTGCTTTATCCAATGGGCTGTTTGCACCAGACACACGCTTGCTCATAAAGTATTCGGTGTATTCGGTCAGACCAGGAATCACATCGATGTGTTCGCCTTTGACATAGAAGTACAGCGGACGTGAAACAGGGTAGCTGCCTTTCAGAATGTTTTCGACGGTTGGTACGATACCGTTCACAGTCGCCACACGTAGTTTGTCAGTGTTGGACTCATAGAAGCTCAAGCCAAATGCGCCGACAGCATCTTTGTTAGATTGCAGTTTTGCCAATGTTTCAGTGTAGTCACCTGCGATTTCAACGACGCGACCATCACGGCGCATGGCATGACAGAATTTTTTCTGAGCGTCTGCTTCCATGGCTTTGATTGCTGAGAACTGCTTGCAGCCTGCAACGTGAACTTTTTCTTCGAATACTTCGCGTGTGCCATGATTCGAGCCTGGAATAATCAGGTTGATTTCGAGGTTTGGCAAGGTTGGGTCGATTTGTGACCATTTGGTGTATGGGTTGGTTACGATTTTGCCATCACGCGTTGGGATTTGGGCAGCACCCGCGAGGAAAACATGGTGTGGTTTAAGTGCGTAGCCAGGGCCTTTGGCATCTGATGCGAATACGATGCCATCATAACCAATAGTGATTTCGTGGATTTTTTTAACACCAGCTTTTGCACAGGCTTCAACTTCGCTGCTTTTAATTTTACGCGAGGCATTGGCGATGTCGATGGTGTTGGCACCTGTACCCTGACAGAATTGGCGTAGGCCACCACTTGAACCACCTGAGCCAACGACAGGCGTTTTGAATTGAGGGAAGTTATTGCCAAACTCTTCAGCAACGATACTGGCAAATGGCAATACGGTTGATGAACCAGCGATTTGTACGTTGTCGCGTGCGAGTGCTGGGGCAGAAACTGCCAGTGCAGTGGCGGCAGCCAGTGCGATCTGGGTCGTACGTTGAGTCAGGCGCATGATATTCCTCGTCTTGGCTACGATGTTTGCACGTCGCAAGCATGAGTATGATATGGAGACAGGTGAGCCAATCATGTTCAATTGATCGGTCATCCTTGGATCAGCCATGACTATAGGGGGATCAGATGACAGATCTGTGATCTAAAGATTTCATTTTGGTGACAATGCTCGGTCGTCACGATGGTGAGTATGGGCGACACATCTATAAAAAAAACCAGCACATCAGTGCTGGTTTTGGTGGAGATCGGTGGTCAGGTATTATTGAACAACCACACGATTTTTGAAGTCTTCGAGTGCTTTGGCGCGAATGTCATCAGGCAGTGGGATCAGACCTGCTTTTTCGAGTGGGCTGTTGCTGCCAGATACGCGTGCATTCAAGAAGTAATCGGTGTATTCGGCAATCCCTGGAATCACGCCGATATGCTCACCCTTGACATAGAAGTACAGCGGGCGTGACACAGGATAGCTGCCGTCCAAAATCGCAGTAACACTTGGCACGATGCCATTAACAGTGGCGACTTGTAGGCGATCACGGTTTTGATCATAGAAGCTCAGGCCGAATGCGCCGACTGCGGTTGGCGTGGCCTGTAGGCGTGCCAATGTTTCGGTGTAATCCCCAGCGATTTCAACGATTTTGCCGTCACGACGCATGGCATGGCAAAAGTCTTTTTGGGCATCTTTGTCCATCGCTTGCACTTCGGTGAACTCTTTACAGCCAGCGACGTGGACTTTTTCTTCAAATACTTCACGTGTACCGTGGTTTGAGCCAGGAATCACAAGGGTAATGGCTTGGTCAGGTAGGCTAGCATCAATTTCTGACCATTTATTGTAAGGGTTGTCCACCATTTGACCGTTCTGTGGCACTTTGGCTGCGCCAGCGAGGAAGACAGTTTTTGGGGTGAGGGCAAATTTAGCGCCTTTAGAATCGGAGGCAAATACGATGCCATCATACCCAAACATGACTTCATGAATTTTGGTCACGCCAGATTTTTTGCAGTTTTCGATTTCTTCGCTGCCGATTTTACGCGATGAGTTGGCAATATCAATGGTGTTCGCACCCGTGCCTTGACAGAACTGACGTAGCCCACCGCCTGAACCACCTGAGCCTACGACTGGGGTTTTGAATTGTGGGAAGTTTTGGCCAAACTCTTCAGCGACGATACTGGCAAATGGCAATACAGTGGATGAGCCTGCGATTTGGATATTGTCACGGCTACCGCCGCCAGTTGCTGCGACATCTGTTGACGCGGTGCTTTCGCCACCAGTCGGTGCGGCGGCTTGTTCGTCGTTGGTTTTCTTGCTACAAGCGGTCATACTCAGTGCGACAGTGATTGCCAGCACACTTAGTGAAAACTTCATGGTTAAACTCCAAATTTTAGGATGGTAATCTACGAAACCGTGAATGGTGATAACCCAGTGTTATGACGCCGTGTACACGCTGAACAGCCAACTTGCGCGCAATCGACAATGCACTGACGACGGCTACAGATAATATTTCACTATTGTGACGGTTTTGTGAAACAGGCCAAAACCAAAGGCAATGAGACAGTTCACTAAAGGATTTGATTGACCCATGTTGCATGTGATTCAGAGCCAGCGCATTGAATTGTTGCTTGCTGGTTTGGTAGATTTTTTTGCCAATCAGCCGATTGCGGTGTTTGAACCACGCCAAATTTTGATTCCATCGCACGGGGTTGGGATCTGGCTGCGTTATCAGTTGGCCGATCATGATGGGATTTGTGCGCAGGTCTCGACGGATTTTATCGGCTCGTACCAGTGGAAGCTGTACAGTAAAATTCTCAAAAACGATGTACCAGAGCGTGCACCGCTGTCTGCGAGCGTGATGCAGTGGCGGATTTTTGGATTGTTGCATGATTTATTACATAACCCCGAGGCGGATGGGCTGCTGTATCAGCAATTTGAAATTCTACTCAATAAAGTCAAAGACGGCACACCGACTCAGATTCGGCGGCAGATTTGGGGCTTGTCGGAGCAGATTGCGCAGGTGTTTGCGGCCTATGTGGTGTATCGACCCGACTGGTTAAGACTGTGGGGGTGCGGCGAAAAACTAGATTTGCAGGCGTTATTTGATCGGATGCCAGAGCCACCGCCAAAATGGCAGCGTGATCATTATTTGGTCATGCAGCCATGGCAGGCCAAGCTGTGGGAAGTGTTGTTTGCGCAGGTGTTTGCCGACCGCGAGGCGGTGATTCAGCAGTTTTGGGATACCTTAAAGCATGAGCCGTATAAGCGGCGTGAGTTGCCAAGCAGTTTGGCAGTGTTCAGCATGGTGCAGTTGCCACCAGCGGAGTTAAATTTTCTCAAGCAACTCAGTCAGTACACCGAAATTCAACTATTGCACTACAACCCATCGCAGGAGTATTGGGCGGACAGTGTTGATCCGCGTTGGCTCAGTTGGTACGCGCAAAAATATCCCGAACGTGCAGCGCTGCGCGACAGTCGACATCCGCTGTTGACACGTTTGGGCAAGCAAGCGCGGGATGTGTTTGGCTTGCTTAGTGGCATGTCGGGTGGCGAGTATGGCGACTGGGTCGATGTGTTTCCTGATGCCTATCCACCAACACTACTCGGTCAAATTCAACACGATATTTTGCACCTGACTGATCCGACCGATGCACCCAAATATGTATTGGCCGATGATGATCAGTCGTTGGTGGTACATGTCTGTCATTCGGCGCTGCGTCAGCTTGAGGTGCTGCGTGAGGAATTGCTGACGTGGTTGGCGCAAGATTCGCAGCGTCAGCCCGCCGATGTATTGGTGCTTGCACCAAATATTCAAGCGATTGCACCGTTGATTCGAGCGGTATTTGCGCCAAGTGTCAGTCAGCCTAGTTTGAATATTCCGATTGATATTACGGGTCTTGCCACGCCTGAAGCGGAGGCACTATGGCAAGCACTGATGGGCTGTTTTGATCTGTTAGATGGTCGGTTTGGTCATGATGTGTTGCTGGATTGGCTGGGACTGCCTGCGATACAGCGTGCGTATGGTGTAAGTCGTGAACAGGTGCAACGCATGGGCGATCTGTTGATTGCTGCGGGGTTTAAGCGCGGTTTTGATCCGCTGCATTTGCGGCAGAGTCTAAGCGAGCAAGACACCGATACCCGCTATACCTTTCGGTTTGCCTTAGATCGGCTGTTGCTCGGCATGGTGTTGCCGACTGAGGCGGTGCATGCGGGTGTATTGGCGTGGCCGTCGGTGCAGCCAGATGATTTTGCGCTGATTGCGATTTTGCAGCAGATCTATCAGCAGTTAGATGCTGAGCGGCATTATTTGGCGATGCAGAATTATCGGATTAATGACTGGCTAGATGTGATCCAAGCCAAACTACTGGCGCAGTTTTCGGCCGAAATCGACACCAAAGCTTGGGAGCAGATTAAATATGCCCTAGAAGGCATGCGCGCCAATCTGATCGCATCGGAGTTACCGCCTGTACCGTTGCCGCTACGCTTTGTACTAGATGAAGTGGAAGCAACGCTGAGCAATACCCCAGCGGGTTCACAGCCGTCTGGTCGGCTGACCTTTGCGCGTCTGGGCACATTGCGGCCTTTGCCATATCAGTTGGTGGTGATGATTGGGCTGGAGGCGGGGCAGTTTCCGGCACGCGATCAGATCAGTAATTTTGATCTGATTAAAGCCTTGCCTGCCCAAGCCGGTGATCGTTCACGGCAAGAAGACGAGTTGGGCGCGTTTTTGGATGGATTATTACTGGCGCAGCAAGCTTGCTGGATTTTTTATAATGGCTTCGATGTGGCGGATGTGCATCCACGCCAACCCGCCGCACCGGTGCAAGAGTTGCTGGATTTGGTTGCGGTGCAGCTACAACCACAGATGGTCGAGGACAAAAACGCCAAAACTGCTATTTCGGATCAAGAGCCCTCTGATCAAGCCGAAAAGAAATCAGAAACGCAGCCCAAAACCAGACTAGAAACCTCCGACGAATTACTCGCGCGTTGTATCGTGCGTCAACATAGCTTGCTGCCATTTGAGCGTGATAATTTTACGGCGGCAGATCCCAAGCAGCCACGACAACGCTACACTCAGCCACGCATGTTGGCAGATTTATGGTTTCAGGTCGCACAACAACTGTATACCCCGCTGAGCAAACCTGTGCCGGTGGTCTGGGCGGCAGGGTTTGCGCAACAACAGTTGTTGACGAGTCAAAGCCCACAGTCATGGCATCGGATAATTGGGCAGTTGTTGCGGCCTGCGCGATATTTTTTACAGCAAGCCCGCATCCAAAATATCTATCGGCAGGAGCAAGCCTCGACCTTTGAGCCGTTGACCTTAAATACCCTTGATCAGTATCACTTGCGTCAAGCGCATCTACACACCGATGTTGCGCTAAATGTCGATCTGTTGATGGATCGGCTGCCAGTCGGTGCGGCCAAGCAGGCGTATTTTTTGTCAACCGAACAAGCCGCCCAATTGATAGAGCGACGTATTCAAGATTGCGCCATGACGTGTGGCAAAACAGGCTGTGATGTCGTCACGGAACAGACGATTGTGCTGAAGGATCAGGCTGGACAAACGTGGTCGTTACAAATCACGGTTCCTCAGATTCCGACTAACACGTGGCTGGCAGAGATTGGCAACAGTGGACGTGGCAAACATCGTCTGCGTATGTGGTTAGAGCATCTGGCATGGCAGATCTATCGGCGTACCAGCGCGGCCGATGTGCAGGCGGGGCGTGGTGCGCGGATCATGGTGTTTAGTAGTCAAACCTTTAAGCTGTTACCGGTAGCGGCTGAACAGGCGCGGGGGTACTTGTTGGACTGGCTTCAGGTCTGGCAGCAAGCGGCGCAACAGCCATGGGTGTTGCCGCCAGATTTGGTGTTGGATAAAGATGCTGGACTACGCTATGTCAAAAAATCTGACAGCTATGAGTACCCCCTTGAGAAGCTATTAGAAAAATGGCGTGGCGAAGGTTTTAACCGAACGATTGTGCCGAGTGAGGATGAGAGCTGTTATGTGCATCCGGATTGGCAGTTGGTGTTGCAGGGGCAAGATGCAGAGCAGGCGTTGATGCGGCATTTGGCGGCGCATGCAGAGCGTTTGTATCAGCCGCTGCTAGAGTGTTGGCAGGAGTTTGATCCGCTGAATTCTTCAACTGTTGCCAGTGAGTCCTAATATGCAGCCCTTGGAAAGAGAACAAAACAGACCAGAAAAAAGCAAATCCGTCCAACCAAACAACAATCCCGCACTGTCATTGCCATTGCGCGGTCTACACCTGATTGAAGCGTCTGCGGGGACAGGCAAGACGTGGACGTTGTCCGCTTTGATCGTGCGCTTGATTTTGGAAGGCGATTACACACCGCGGCAGATGATTGCGACCACCTTTACCCGTGCAGCGGCGGCGGAGTTGCGTTCGCGGATTCGGCAGCGACTTGAGCAAGTGCGCCGCGTGATTAAGCAACTGTTGGCGGCACAAAAAGCCGTGTTTGAGTCCCAGCCGTATGCGAATTGGGATGCGGAGACACCTGAGGCCAAAACGTTTCACGCGGCACAACAAGCACTACAGACCGTGCAAAACGAGATTCAGGCTGATTTGTTTTTGGCGTATGTGGTGCAGCGGATTGAGTCTGGCAAATTTGGCGCATCTGATCATGCAATTGCACAAAATGGCTGGACGCATTGCCTCAATCGACTGGATTTGGCGCTACAGAATTTTGATGAATTATTTGTCGGGACGCTGGATAGTTTTTGTCAGAAGTTACTGAGCGAGTTTGCCTTTGAAAGTGGTCAGGGCGAACGGCTGGTCATTAGTGAACAAGAGCAGGAGTTATGTACGGAAATCTTGCATGACGCGGTGCGGCAGTGGCGGGCAAAACAAGATCCGCGCTTGATTGCGCTGATGCTACAAACCAAGCGGCTACATGACGGCGCGGCCTATCAGTATTCGGTGGCGACCGTGATGAATTTTCTGTCGGCACAGCTTGCACCGGTGGCGATGCCGCAGCTTGATTTTAGCCGATTGGAACGGCTCAAAGACGCACTGCTGGCGGTCGATGTATCGGCATTTGATGATTTTATTCGTCCCGATGGTCAGGCTAAGACAGGGCTGAGTAAAAACAAATACCTGTATAAATGTGGCTATGTGCTACCGAGTTTGCTGGCGCGATTACAGCAGTTTGGCGAAATGTTTTTGTTGACGATCAGCAAGGATTCACCCGAAGCAAAACTGCTCAGTAGTTTTTTACCTGATCAAATCGAGCAGCAGTTTAATAAAGGTAAACAGCATTTTTTGGCGCAACTGCAACAGATCAGCGCCACCGATGTGTTGTCCGAATTGGCGCAAATCAAAGAAGAACTGTCTGAAAAACTTGATCAAGTCGAACAGCATCTAACCTTTGTGCTAAGTCAGACCGTGCGTGAACGGCTGCCGGTGTTGCTGGCCGAGCGTGGTGAAACCAGCTTTTCGCAACAAATGCGCCTACTGGCGAATGCCTTGGATGATCCCGACACGGGTGCATTGCTGGCGCAGCAAATTCGGCATCGTTATCCGGTCGCGTTGGTCGATGAGTTTCAAGATACCAACACCGATCAAGATCGGGTGATTGCGCGAGTGTATCGGGCTGAGCCGCTAGATCCGGCAGTGTGTTTGATTTTGGTCG
>JAYXXU010000196.1:0-5171 GCA_036019135.1 Pseudomonadota bacterium
CCGATGAACTTATCAATCGTACCGCCATATTTTTTAGCTAATTCAGACATATGCTCAAAATAAGTATTCAAAATCATGGCCAAATCATCTGGCAGCAAAGTCTCTGATAGCTCTGTAAAACCTTGAATATCTGAAAAAAATATCGTTAATTTTTTGCGTTTATTTTCAATCCGAGCATCTCGATCCCCACGTAAAATCGACTGCCATACCTGACTCGGCGCATAACGCGAAATTTTATTGGCAATATTCATAAAGTGGGTGGTCTTCGCTTGAGCCTCCACCAACTGACGCTCTGCAATCTGCACACGATGCCGTGATTGCACCAGCTCGACCACGATATGCACCATCAAAGCGATGATCGAGGTCACCGTGACCAAAATCGGCGTTTGATTGATACCTGATCCCGTATGGCCAAAAAAATATGCACTAATCAGCATGCTCGCCACACACAGTACAGCAACCAACACCCAACCAAAAAAACTCTGCACAGTCATCAAACTGAGCAAGAGGATACTGGCAAACACCAAGGAAGGGGCAATAGAAAACTCTGTGATACTAATGCAAACACCAATCAACACCGCGTCCAGCAAGATCGCAGGAAACGGTGAACGCTCAATGCCAAAATGTCGATGATAAAGCCACTGTAGACGCGTTTGAAAAAACGGCCAAATCACCAAAAGTGCGACTAAAAACAGCACTCGGCCATCGACCACTTGCGTGTGCAAGCAAACCAGCAAAATCACAATCAGTAATAAACTGGTAGCAACGCGTTCATGCCGTCCGAACAGCCGCATAGTATCGCGAAAAGAATCAGAGACGCTGGCCATTACAATCCATATATGGTTTAACGCTTATTGCTGACCTGCAACATATGTCAACCTTGACCGATCACGCAACAATCTTTATCCATTTTAGGACAAAAATGAGGCAATTAGCTCATTTTCCAGTCAAATGGCATTTCGCCTTGACCGCGTAATGCCAACATTAAGGTTTGGCGCATCCGCCCTAACACCTCATTGCTGTACGGAATTGCAGGCGTGCCCCACACAGGTTTTGGCCAAACTAAATCGTTGCGATAGCGTGCGATATGATGAAAGTGCAACTGCGGCACCATATTGCCCAAAGCTGCGACATTCATTTTGTCTGCACGAAAGGCTTTGGCCATCTGACTCGATAACCAACTCGACTCGCGCAAAAACTGCTCTTGGTCAGCAACCGATAACTCATATAACTCGGTTGCACCGGCAATTCGAGGCACTAAGATCAACCACGGAAACTGCATGTCATTCATCAGACGACAGGTCGAGAGTGGAAAATCTCCGACCAAAAATGTGTCTTGGGCAAGCTGGGGGTGCAGACTAAACATAGTCGTCCTATATCTTTGCTAAATCGTACAAGGCGCTGATCTTAGCACAGGAATTCCCCAGCCACAGCAAGCAACACTGCCTGTGATACTGCTTTTGTGTGACCACATGTCGTTTTGATGACTGTGGCACTCCAACGATCAAAATAAACGGTTCATACCATTCAATGCCGCCACCCGATACGCCTCAGCCATCGTTGGGTAGTTAAATGTGGTCTTGGTAAAATAATGCAATGAATTATGCTCACCACTCAACATCACGGCTTGCCCAATATGCACAATTTCGGACGCATTAGTACCAAAGCAGTGAATCCCCAAGACTTCCAAGGTTTCGCGAGGGAATAAAATTTTGAGCATCCCGACGGTATCGCCAATGATTTGCGCTCGTGCCAAATGCTTAAAAAAAGCCTGACCCACCTCATAAGGTATTTTTTCGGCGGTCAGCTCTTTTTCAGTTTTGCCAATCGACGAAATCTCAGGAATGGTATAGATGCCTGTCGGCACGCTGACCACCGTCTCCGCATCATCATCACCGATCATAAATGCGGCGGCAGCCCGCCCCTGATCATAGGCTGCTGATGCCAAGGATGGCCAACCAATCACATCACCCGCTGCATACACATGCTCAACTTCACTTTGGTAACGCTCATTGACAGCAATTTGGCCACGACTATTGGTGGTTAAGCCAATGTTTTCTAGGCCTAGCCCATCGGTATTACCCGAACGACCGTTGCTCCACAAAATAGCGTCGGCTTTGATTTTTTTGCCAGACTTGAGGTGCAACACCACTGCATCATCGAATGTTTCGAGATGGTCCATCTCTTCGTTATGACGAATGAGTACGCCCAGCTCACGCAAGTAATAGGACAGTGCATCGGCGATTTCATCATCTAAATAGCTAAGCAATTGTGGCTGATTATTGATCAGCTCAACTTTATAGCCCAAACCCACAAAAATCGACGCATATTCACAGCCAATCACCCCTGCCCCATAAATAATAATTTTTTGGATTGGGTAATCTAGCGTCAAAATCGAGTCACTATCAAACACACGTTCATGATTAAAATCTAATTCTTTGGGTTGCCAAGGACGACTACCCGTTGCAATCACCAGTTGCTTAAAGCTGATCTTTTCGTAGCCACCATCATTGAGATGCACCGTTAAATGATGTGGATCATCCAATACAGCCGCCCCATGATGCACATCAATATGATTGCGCTCATAGAAGCGTGTATGTGTTTCGACTTGCTGCTCAATGACTTTGCGCGCATTACCCAAGATCGTGGTCAGCGGCACATGCTTCCACTCGCCGATTTTTTGGAACAGTGGGTCACGTTGATAGCGAATCAGGTTATACACCGTTTGGCGCAGCGCTTTGCTGGGAATCGTACCAACATGCGCACAATTGCCGCCCACTTGTGAACGAACATCAACCATCCCGACATGATAGCCAGACTTGGTCAACTTCATGGCGGCCGCCTCCCCTGCTGGACCTGCGCCGAGTACTACGGCATCATATTCAAAACGGGGTTCGGTAGGTTTTTTGCGACGTGGCATATATTGGCTCTCTCTATTGATGGCTTAACAATCTGAATCTATCTGGCATTGTACGCCGTTTTTGATGACAAAAAATCCGCCGAAAGTCTAAATCATATGATCCATTATGGGTATGGCGGAGGTGAGCGTTGAATACCCCGAAAAACAAAAACGGCTTAGAGATTTGACCTCTAAGCCGTTGATATTACAACAGAATTTGGTAGGCGCAACTGGACTCGAACCAGCGACCCCCACCATGTCAAGGACGTTGGAAACCGATGATTAGTCTTTGACAGAAAAAAGGTTTTGTATAAAACAGGCTGGTAAAATTTAGACTATTCTAACAAAATCATACACATGCAATTTATTTACTTAATACGCACACGGTAGCACAGTCTGGATGGAATGCAATACCTCTCTGATAATTTGGCTCAAAATTCGTAGCTAAAATAAAACGGTTACAAAGGTTACGCTCTAATAGAATTAATCCTAATAAATTGATTATATTATATATAAGTACAAAAAGCCAAGGTTACAGACTAGTGATCAGGCGGTTACGTGTAACCCGTTTTTCGAGTTATGACATGTAACCGTGCAATTATATGATTCGTATCGTTTTTATTCAGAATGCAGAAATAACATAACCTGCTGTAACCCTCAACGGGTTACAGCTTTTTTCTATCTAAAACATCGCTTTAGACAACATTTTTAAAGCCGTAACCTTTGTAACCACCTTTTTGAGAACGCAGTAAAAACAGTCGGTCTGCTGTATCTCTATCCTTCAGGCCAATCAAGTGCATCAACGTGCATCAGACCGCATCAAACACCCTACTGCCTTTTGTGCGGCGGACGCGAGCAGTGGCGTGGCTTCACTGGCCTGATGCAACTGCATCATCATTCGCATCTTTAGTGGGCAGGTGAGGCGCGGGGATAACTGCGCCCGTGCTGGTCGGACTGGCGTAAAAAAACCAGCGACGTGGCTGGCTTTGCATGGCTGCGGGTGATGTGGTGGTGACTAGCTGCTGCTGTCGGGTGCAGTGGTCTCGATGGCCTTGAGTAGCTCGTACTCATCAAAGCGGATGATCTCCATGCCGAGTCGTTCGTTGATGTCGAGCAGCATGTTCATGCGGTAGCGGATCTCGTGGGCAAAGAATACCCTCGCCGCTTTCTCAATGTCACCGAAGCCACCCGCATTACTTGGTACAACCCCGATCAGCTGTGGTGGCATGCAGTGCGCCGCCAGTTGGTCATCACGGCTGGCGATCTTGATGTTCATAAACTCATCTTTGGCAGCGACCTCCGCCAGTGGGATCACCTTGACCCCATCCTTCTGACCACTTGGAGTGTAGATCAGCATGTTGTTAAAGTTGCCCGCTCCCTTCGAGTTACGCAGGGCAAGCTCCACGTTGTCGATGTCCTCTTGTGTATTCATCGCATCCGAGATGTGCAGGATGAATCCAGCATGAGCACCGTTCTTATAGTACTTGCGCCGGAATAAGGTGGCCGCTTCGTTCAACAAGATCGAGTTGATGCTGGACAAGTAGTGTGGAATGCCATAGATCTCTTGATTAAGATCCGGTTCATACAGATGGATGATCTCACCCTTGGCAAACTCATGCTCAGTACCATAGGCAATGTCGACCCCGCTTTGCAGTTGCACATAGCGATCCAGATCCCGCATGCGGCGCATGTGCAGTGCAGGTCTGGCACGGATGCGTAGGATTGATCCCAGCCGACTGCGTTCGATCTGTAGATAACCGTTGGCAAAGGTCAGCAGATTCAGCACCAAGGCACTAAACTCCTGCCGGTTCAGCAGCGGATGTGGTTTAAACGCGGTGGTCAGGATATTGCGCTTGGTAGTCAATGCACTGGTGTGGTGGCTGGTGGCACGGAATAACTTACTGACTGCCCGCATGTCATATGGCAGGTCGTACCAGTTGTGGTAGATCGGGCAATAGCCGTACTCGAACATGCTATGACCATCGAGGACTGGCTCTGGATCGCCAAACCGAAATGCGATGGTCTTGGCGATGGGTGATTGGGTTTCGACTGGCGAATTAACTTCTGCTTGCTGGCTCATGAGAACACCTTGATACGCGCTTTGCGGGCGCCTTGAATTTGCTGATCGGTAGAGTCCGCAATTGGTGCGGCTTCCAGTGCATTCATCACTGCCCATGCCACGTCTGCGTGGCCGGTGGCAGCTGATCGGTTGGCGACCAGTGTCATTTGCCGACCTGATCCGGTCAGGGCTTTTTTGATCGAGAGGAATGAT
>JAYXXU010000197.1:0-21213 GCA_036019135.1 Pseudomonadota bacterium
AATACGGTGTCGCGCATCGGTTGCATCAGTTGTCGTGCCAGTAAGCGACTGCCCATTGCGGTTTGGCATTGATCGACCAGACCCAGCAAAGATGTGCCATGCTCAAACAGCGGTGCGACAATCTCCAGATTACGCCGTGTCACAGGATCTAGCGCAATAAAATCCTCTGCGGACTCTAAGCGTGGGGCTTGAATGTGTGGCAGGGCTGTTTTTTGGGTTTCGCGGGCATAATGTAGCAGTGCGGCTGCGGCAGATTGCGCCAATGGTAGATGCTCAATCCCGAAGCCCGCCAGTGTCGCCACGCCAAATTGCTGGCATAGCGTGCTGTTGGCATTGCTCACATCAAAATCAATATTTGGTCGCTGGGTAATCGGACAAGTCACCAATTCGCGCAAGAGGTCGATTTTGGCATCTTCATCGACTAGCAGTTCGGCGGGAGCAAGCCGTGCCAGTTCAATGCTGATTCGCGCCAGATCCAGTGGCATTTCTTGTACAGTCAGTTGACCTGTGGAAAGCTCCAACGTGGCAATGCCGACCCGTGAGCCTTGCCGTGTCTTGCCACCATGTAGAGCGAGCAGCTTGATACTCTGCTTGCTTGGTAGCAAGGCATCATCGGTGACCGTGCCTGCGGTCAGCACACGCACGACTTTGCGTTCGACTGGGCCTTTGGCATTCACTTCGCCGACTTGTTCGCAGATAGCAACGGTTTCGCCTTGCTTCACCAATCGAGCGATATAGCCCTCAGCAGCATGATATGGGACACCTGCCATGGGGATCGGCTCACCGCCAGATTTGCCACGATGGGTCAGGGTAATGCCCAGCAGCTTGACGGCACGATGCGCATCGTCAAAGAATAACTCGTAAAAATCCCCCATCCGATACAGCAGTAACGCCTGCGGATAATCACGCTTGAGGGTGAGGTATTGCTGCATCATCGGGGTGTGACTAGAAAGGTCAGGAAAGCTTGTACTGCGGGTAGTCAAAATCTAAATATCCCAAAAACATGGATGAGGCCGTTTGGTAGGGCAGACTGGCGAGCGTTGGCCTGCCACGGTTCAGTGCAATTTAGCACAATTAATATGGGTTTTGATCGAGGTCTTGCGTTCGCGATCTATTGGAGAGTCAATGTGATCATCCTGAACTAGAAAATACATAACGTCTCATATTTTTTACAGCTTCTTTATAACGAATAGGCAAACCACTACGCCATTTTGATACAGATTTTTTTAGCCTGACCTCAATGTCATTCGTTGAGATTAAACCATGTGGATGTACGGGTGTGCAGGGCTATTGGCTGTTGGGCTGATCGCCTATCTGCTGTATGTGTTGGTTCGGCCAGAGGAGTTTTGAGATGGACTCCCTGCAAGCGCTTACCCAAGCTGTACCGCTTTTGGCGTTGTATCTGGTCACGCTGTTTGTGCTGGCGTATCCACTAGGGCGTTATCTGTATCGCCTGATGCAAACAGAATTTTCCGTCCCTGTGTTGCAGCGCATCGACACACGCGTATTGGGCTGTATTGGCGTACACCCCAATCAAAACATGTGCTGGCAACACTATGCGCTCGCAATCTTGGCCTTCAATCTGCTGGGCATCTTGTTTTTATTTGGCCTACAGATGTTGCAGTCTGTACTGCCGCTCAATCCTGCGGGTATTGAATCGCCGACGTGGCATTCGGCACTGAATACCGCCGTAAGCTTTGTCACCAATACCAACTGGCAAGGTTATGCGGGCGAAACCAGCATGAGTTATCTGACTCAGATGACGGGCTTGGCCGTGCAAAACTTTCTGTCGGCCACAACGGGGATTGCAGTGGCGTTTGCGCTGATTCGCGGCTTAACCACACATTCCGTTGCGCACTTGGGGAATGCATGGGTGGATTTATGGCGGATCAGTGTCTATCTGCTATTGCCACTGGCCACAGTGTTCGCGCTGGTGCTGGTTGGATTAGGCGTGATCCAAAATTTTTCAGCACCGATTATTGTCAATACCTTAGAAGGCGTACAACAAACCTTACCGATGGGCCCTGTTGCTTCACAAGAAGCTATCAAAATGCTCGGCACAAATGGTGGAGGATTTTTTAATGCCAATTCATCACATCCATTTGAAAATCCAACGCCTTTTTCCAATTGGTTGCAAATGCTATCGGTATTCTTGATTCCAGCCGCCTTGTGTATGGCGTTTGGATTTGCTGCGGGTCGCTTACGGCAGGGGTTGGTATTGCTTGGTGCGATGAGTTTGGTGTTCGTCTGTGCGGTGTTGGCGGTGGTGTATGCCGAGGCACAAGGCCATTCAATACTTCAGCAAACCCTACAAACCACTCTGAGTACAACCAGCAATTTTGAGGGTAAAGAAACCCGTTTTGGTCTGGTCGAGTCGGCACTTTTTGTGGTGATCACCACAGCGGCTTCTTGTGGTGCAGTGAATACCATGCACGCCTCACTGACACCGCTCGGTGGTGTTGTACCGACCGTATTGATGCAGTTGGGCGAGGTGATTTTTGGTGGGGTCGGCTCTGGGCTGTACGGCATGCTGTTATTTGCAGTGCTGGCGGTATTTGTCGCGGGGCTGATGATCGGGCGTACGCCAGAGTACTTGGGCAAAAAGATCGAGCCGTTTGATTTGAAAATGGTGGTGTTGGGCTTATTGGTTACGCCGCTGCTGGTGCTGTTCGGGACAGCGATTGCGGTACTGAGTCAAGCGGGCGTGTCAAGCATGCTGAATCCATCGGCGCACGGTTTTGCTGAGGTGTTATACGCGTTCAGTTCAGCAGCCAATAACAACGGTAGTGCCTTTGCTGGACTGTCATCCAATACATTGTTTTATAACTTGATGTTGGGTTTTGCGATGTTTGTTGGACGATTTGGCGTGATTGTGGCGGTGTTGGCGTGGGCTGGCTCGATGGCGTTGAAGCCGCGTTTGCCAGTGACACAAGGCACGCTCAGCACAGACAACGGGCTGTTTTTAGGCTTATTGGTCGGCACGGTATTGATGATCGGTGCGTTGACATTTATTCCCGCCTTGGCGTTGGCAGGGATCGTCGAACATCTGTGGCTGATACACGGTTAAGGAGCAGCAAACATGAGTACAGGTTCAATAAAACTGTGGGACGCCGAGTTGATTCGGCAGGCGCTACGTGGTGCAGTCTATAAGCTCGACCCGCGTGTGCAGTGGCGTAATCCAGTGATGTTTGTGGTGTATGTCGGCAGTGTGCTGGTCACGTTGTTGTGTGTGCAGGCATTTTTACAGGGTGATTCGGCGGGTTTTACACTGGCGATTGCCTTATGGTTGTGGTTTACCGTGTTGTTTGCCAACTTCGCCGAGGCATTTGCAGAGGGGCGGAGTCAGGCACAAGCCGCGAGTCTCAAGCATGCACGGCAAGACGTGATGGCCAAAAAGCTCAGTCAACCGCAGCCTGACGCTGCTATACAGTCGGTTGCGGCGACCCGCCTGACGGTTGGTGATTGGGTTTTGGTGCAAGCAGGCGACATTGTGCCTGCTGACGGTGAGGCGGTGCGCGGTGTGGCGACGGTGGATGAGTCGGCGATTACTGGTGAGTCTGCGCCGGTGATTCGGGAAAGTGGTGGGGATTTTTCGGCGGTGACCGGCGGTACGCGACTCCTGTCTGATTGGCTGGTGGTGCGAGTAACCCAAGTCGCTGGGCAAGGTTTTTTAGATCGGATGATCGCTTTAGTAGAGGGTGCGAGCCGTCAAAAGACCCCAAACGAAATCGCGCTCACGATCTTACTGACGGCATTGACATTGATTTTTTTAGTGGTGTGCGTGACTTTGCTGCCATTCTCGATCTACGCAGTCAATAGCAGTGGACAAGGCCAACCGATTGATTTGATTGTATTGGTTGCGCTATTGGTCTGTCTGATTCCAACCACGATTGGGGGGTTGCTGTCGGCGATTGGGGTGGCGGGTATGAGTCGTATGATGGCCGCCAATGTGATCGCGACCTCTGGCCGTGCGGTCGAGGCGGCCGGTGATGTCGATGTCTTATTACTGGATAAAACTGGCACGATCACGCATGGCAATCGGCAGGCACATCAGTTGTTTGCAGCGCCTGACAGTGATCTTAATAGCTTGGCACAGGCAGCGTTGTTGGCGTCGCTGGGCGATGATACGCCAGAGGGTCGCAGTATTGCGGAATATGTGCAGCGCACGTTTGGCTTGCAGCCGCCAGTTGCAGCGGATCAGTTACATGTGGTGGCGTTTACTGCCCAGACCCGCATGAGCGGTGTGGATGTCGATGGTATCGAATACCGCAAAGGTGCGATGGATGCGATCAGTAAATCTGCAATGCAACAGGGTAAGCAGGTGTCGTCTGCGTTACAGCAACAGGTCGATGAAGTAGCCAAACGTGGCAGTACCCCACTGTTGGTCAGCGCCAATCATCGTGTGCTGGGCGTGATTGAGCTCAAAGACATCGTTAAAGATGGCATCAAAGCACGTTTTGCCGAACTACGTCAGATGGGCATTCAGACCGTGATGATCACTGGTGATAATCCACTGACTGCCGCTGCGATTGCTATGGAAGCAGGCGTGGACGACTTTATGGCGGAAGCAACCCCAGAAGCCAAGCTGGCACGGATTCGCCAATATCAAGCCGAAGGTAAGCTGGTGACGATGACTGGCGACGGTACCAATGATGCACCCGCGCTGGCACAGGCCGACGTTGCAGTGGCCATGAACAGTGGCACGCAAGCCGCCAAGGAGGCCGCCAATATGGTTGACCTTGATTCCAATCCGACCAAGCTGATCGAAGTGGTCAAAACCGGCAAGCAGATGTTGATGACGCGTGGTGCGCTAACCACGTTTAGTCTGGCCAATGATCTGGCTAAATATTTTGCGATTATTCCCGCTGCGTTTGCGACCACCTATCCCGCCTTGAATCATTTAAACCTGATGCAACTGGGCAGTCCAAACAGTGCGATTTTATCGGCAGTGATTTTTAATGCGTTGGTGATTGTCGGTTTGATTCCGCTGGCGATTCGTGGCGTGACCTACCGTCCGTGCAGTGCTGCTCAGTCGCTGAGACGTAATCTGCTGATTTATGGCGGTGGCGGTATGCTGTTGCCGTTTGTAGCGATTAAATTGATCGACCTCGGCTTAAATGCTACGGGTTGGGTTTAAGGAGTCTATGTCATGTTGAATAACACTTTATCTCAGCCAGAGGCATCCACCAGCTTACCGTTTTGGCGGCCTTTGCTCAGTCTGTTTGTGCTGTTGACGCTATTGCTTGGGTTGCTTTATCCGATGCTGGTGACTGGACTTGCGCAGTGGTGGTTTCCACAGCAAGCTGCGGGTCAGTTGATCGTTCGGCAAGGTCAGCCAGTTGGCTCAGCTTTGATTGGTCAGTCGTTTAGCCAACCGATCTATCTGTGGGGGCGACCTTCTGCCAGTGACTATGATGCGATGGCATCGGGTGGCAGCAACTTGGGCGCACTTAATCCCGTGTGGATAGAGCAACAGCAGGCGCGTTTGGCAGAGTTACAAGCCGCCCATCCAGACCAAACTGCCCCCGTTCCAGTTGAACTATTACAAGCATCGGCTAGTGGTTTAGATCCTGAGATCTCCGTCGATGCCGCCAACTGGCAGGCCAGCAGAATCGCGGTCGCTCGTGGCGTGCCAGTAGCGCAGATTGAGCAGTTGATTGCTACGATGACGCAAGCACCGACGTTACAGCTTTGGGGTCAATCCCGTGTCAATGTGCTGGCGTTTAATCTGGCACTTGATCAAGATTATCCCATCACTGCCCTGAAGACGACAATCGATGCCGCGCCCTGATCCCGATCAACTGCTGTCGCAACTTCAGCACGCTGAGCAACGCGCCCAGCGTGGTCGGCTAAAGATTTTTTTTGGGGCGTGTGCAGGTGTCGGTAAAACCTACGCGATGCTGCAAGCCGCACAGCAACAACAGCGCTTAGGGGTTAAAGTGCTGGTTGGCGTGCTTGAAACGCATGGACGCGCTGACACTGAGCAGGGTTTGTTGGGTTTGCCTGTGCTGGCGGCGCAGCAGCGGCAGCATCATGACAAACTCCTAGCCGAGTTTGATCTGGATGCCGCGCTTGCACGGCGGCCTGATTTGATCTTGGTCGATGAGTTGGCGCACAGCAACCTACACGGCAGCCGCCATCCAAAGCGTTGGCAAGACGTCGAGGAGTTGCTGAGTCAGGGCATAGATGTCTATACCAGTTTAAACGTACAACACCTTGAAAGCCTGAATGATATTGTCGGACAGGTCACGGGGATTCAAGTCAAAGAAACCTTGCCTGATCATGTGTTTGATCAAGCAGATGATGTGGTATTGGTGGATTTGCCAGTCGATGAGTTGTTATGGCGGCTACAGGTCGGCAAAGTCTACCCACCCGAACAAGCGCGGCGGGCGCAACAAAGTTTTTTTCGTAAAGGCAACTTGATTGCCCTGCGTGAATTGGCCTTACGTCGTACCGCAGATCGGGTTGATGCACAGATGCAGGATTATCGGCAGACGTCGAGCATTGTGCCGCTATGGAAAACTCAAGAGCGGCTGCTGGTGTTGCTGGGTTATCCCGACGCTGGTCGTGCAGTCGATGCCGAGGTATTGATTCGCCATGCCGCACGACTAGCGCAACAGCTCAAAGCTGAGTGGCGCGTGATTTTGTTGGATACGCCCAGACAACAACGCTTGGCCGATCATGCAAGGCGAGTCTGGCTACAGCCGTTGAGCTTTGCACAGTCGCTGGGTGCAGTGACAGATTTGCTGTCCAGTACCGCTGCTGTGGCCAGTGTGGTGGACTACATTCAGCGGCATAACATCTCTCGAATCATCGTGCCAACGGATGCTTTGCAGCGCCCAGTGTTTTGGTCTAGATTTTCCCGTTCACTGATGGCTGCACTTGAACAAGATTGCACTGCCTTGGATGTGATTGCAGTGAATGCCAGCTTGTCAAAAAACACAGCGATCACGCAACATTCCAACACTCAAACATCAGGCGGATCAGCCAGTTCACAAATGCCTGTCGCATCGCCGAGAGCAGGATTGACCCAGTGGCATGCTGCCTATTGGAGTGAAGATAGACAAGGTTATTTTTGGGCAGTGTTTGGCTGCACGTTGGTTACGGTGTTATTGGCTGGTTTGACGCATTGGTTTGACTTGGCCAACGTGGTGATGCTGTATTTGCTGGTAGTGATGTGGGTGTCGGCGCGTTTTGGTCGCGGCGCTGGGACTCTAGCGGCGGTATTGAGTGTTTTGAGTTTTGATTTCTTTTTTGTCGAACCAAAACTGTCGCTTACCGTGTCAGATGCCCAGTATCTACTGACTTTTGCGGTGATGTTCGGGGTTGCCTTGTGGGTGAATCATCTGGCGGCCAATCTACGCTTTCAGGCCAAAGTTGCCCAGCAGCGTGAGCAACGAGCACAACAGTTAACTGAACTGAGTCAACAGCTCGCTGGGGTGCTGACTGCAACCCAAGTGGAGCAAATCGCCCAAGACCAAATCGGTGCTTGGGTCGGTGGTGCGGTATGGATTGCCCGTTTAGACCTGCAAGATCAGCTTGAATTAAGCCGTCCGCCCGCAACAGTACCTACGACCGTTTACGACCCAGCATTGGCGATGTGGGCATATCAACATGAACAACCCGCAGGGCAAGGCACAGACACATTACCAAACAGTCCGATGCGTTACTATCCGTTGCGCGCCCCGATGCGGACGCGTGGTGTATTGGCGTTTGTCCCGAGTGCTGAACTACACAGCCCAGACGTTGCTAGACTTCTCGATAGTATGTTGTCACAAGTCGCGCTGGCGTTTGAGCGGGTACATTTTATCGAAGTGGCACAACAAGCCTTGATCAAAATCGAAGGGGAGCGGCTACGTAGCACCTTGCTTTCGGCGCTTTCACACGATCTGCGCACGCCGATCACTGTGTTAAATAGTCTGGCGCAAGGATTGGCACGTGCTGATTTATCGGAAACTGAGCATGCTGAGATGGTTCAGTCGATGATTATGCACAGCCAAACTATGCAGCATTTGGTGATGAACCTACTCGACATGGCAAAATTGCAAGCTGGTGGATTGAATTTAAACCAACAGTGGATCGTGATTGATGAGGTGGTTGGACATGTACTGCGCAGTTTTGCCAAGCCACTGGCACAGCATCAGGTTGAGGTGCGGATTGATGCAGACTTTCCGTTGGTGTATTTAGATGAGTTGCTGTTGGCACGGATCTTAAGCAACTTGCTCGAAAACGCTGCCAAATATACTCCCGCAGGTAGCACGATCATCATCACAGCCAAGCAATTAGATGCGCAGCAGTTTGAGTTGCATGTGTGCGATAACGGTGCAGGGATTCCAGAAGGCATGCAAGAACAAATTTTTCAGCGCTTTGCACGCGGTCATTCCGAAACCACGCAAACGGGTTTGGGGTTGGGCTTGGCACTGTGTCGTGAGATGATGCGCGTTCAAGGGGGCGGACTACGCGCTGAAGCCAATCAGCCGCATGGCGCATGTTTTATTTTG
This sequence comes from Pseudomonadota bacterium, assembly GCA_036019135.1. Classification (GTDB taxonomy): domain Bacteria; phylum Pseudomonadota; class Gammaproteobacteria; order Pseudomonadales; family Moraxellaceae; genus JAYXXU01. The sequence continues at coordinate 8,502 of JAYXXU010000197.1, forward strand.
AATTGGTCACAACCCATGCCGCCAGCACCGCCTGTGGATATGGCTTGATGATTGGCTTAGACAACGAGGTAACACTGTGACGAGTGATGCAATTTTACTGATCGAAGACGAGCCGCATATTCGTAAATTTTTAAAAAACGCATTACAAGCCGACGGTTATCAAGTGTTTGAAGCGGATAGCGTGGCGCGTGGCTTGATCGAAGCCGCGTCGCGTGTGCCACAATTATGTCTCTTGGATTTGGGTTTGCCTGATGAAGACGGTATGGGCTTTATTCAGGAGTTGCGAAGCTGGTCAGCCATGCCGATTTTGGTGTTGTCTGCCCGTGATCGTGAGTCCGATAAAGTAAATGCCTTAAATATCGGTGCGGATGATTATTTGACCAAGCCATTCGGTATTGAGGAGTTATTGGCACGTGTGCGAGCGCAATTGCGGCGCAGTCAGCCGAAAAGTAGCGGTTCACGAGTTGAGTTTGGCGATGTAGACATCGATCTGGCCAAGCGCATGGTGCGTAAGGCAGGACAGGATGTACATCTCACCAAGATCGAATATCGACTGCTCAGTGTCTTGCTTGAACACGCCGACCAGATTATGACGCATGTTCAGCTACTCAATGCCGTGTGGGGGCCTAACCATCAGGAACATGAGCATTATGTGCGGATTTATATGGCTAACCTTAGACAAAAACTCGAAGACCAGCCGACCCAACCGCGCTATTTATTGACCGAGATTGGGATGGGCTATCGGCTGTGCTTGGGTGGCGTGATTGGAGCATAGCTAAATCAGCTTAAACGCCACCCGCACGGTATTTTTAGCATCACGTAATTCAATACGCGCGCCATTTTTTTGTATACTGACGGCATCTGTCAGGGCTTTTGTGTAGGAGTGTTCTAGCTCCCCATAACCATCCATGCAGGCACGCATGGTCGAAAAAATCTGGCTGATACTGATTTGGTTGCCTTGGTGGCTGAGCTGCCCGCCGAAGCCATTACAACCACTGTAGCCCGATACGCCTTGCTCACTCAATATCAGGGTAATCGGCTGCTGATGTTCGGGTGGCGCTGGAATGGCTTGGCCGTCAAGCTCAATCGCCTGTAAGGATTGGCCATATAACGTCTTGGGATCAAAGATAGCAGCCTGTTCTTGAGTCGGCGCAGTGCGAGTTGGTGTGCTCTGACAAGCGACCAAGCATGCAGCACTGAATAGCATTGCGAGCAATGGCGTGGTTTTCATACATTCATCTCCTTCATCATTTGGGTGTCGAAAACGACCTAAATGTGCCTAGACCCACTGGTGGGCAGATTCGATCAGTTGATCAGGTGTATTGGCCTCGACGGGTTCACCCAGTGCTTGTAAACTCCAGCCTTGATCAGCATTGCGACTGAGTCGTGCCAACACAATCCCTGTATATTTGCCATGTTGTGCAAGGTTAAAGCGAGCCAGCTCATCACCGCGTCGCTCATCCATCATGCGAAAATGTGCTTGCTTGATGGCGCGAAAGTCATGTACAGCATGCGAACAAACACAAAACAGCAAGGTTTGTACGGTTTTGGCGATTTTATCCAACTCAATGATCATGCTTTCTTGGTCGTGTAGGCCGTTTTCGCAATCCAACTCGCCACGATCTTGACCATCTAGACTATCACCAAGGTGGCGAATGCTATCATCGCGCGTGCGTAGATTTTTGTACCAAACCATATCCATCACGTTACTGGTTTGATCAAGCAGTAGGCAGGCAGCATCTAAGTCAATCGGCTCGTCTTTGGCGAAAATCCGACCTAACAAGCCCTGCGGCTGGTCGTCAGGTTTCCAGCCAAGTCCGATTTTGAGTCGTTTAGGGGTAGGGTCAAGTTGAGAGAGGTCGAATCGGTCAAGCGGGGCAAGTGTGATCACTGGGCAAGCTCCTGATATCGTCAGTTGTGCTTCGAGCGAAACAGGGAGCGCCAAGCATTGCAGCCATCCATAGCATTCGGGTTGGCGGTTCGCCACGAAGATGCGCGTAATCTGGCTTAGCTTGATCGGGCAATCAAGAGGGATCAGGTATCTTAAGCGTTGCTCAATTGTGAGAGGGCATGAGGTATGGGATAACACCTCATATGCCTAGCAGGAGCAGCGTTTTAAAATGCTGCCGAGTCAGACACCGCGTTGGCCAGCTCATCAGGCGCTAAGACCTCAACATCTTGCCCAAATCCACGCAGCCACCAAACCAACTGTGCCGTGAGCGGTAAGGATGCCTCAACCATAATAGAGCCATCTGTTTCTGTGGTGGTCTGTTGGTCTTCACTCAGGCGACACTCCAATAGACCTTGCCCCGCAGTTGCACTAAAACGTAATTGAATCGGTGTCAGGCGTTGGTCTTGACTGATTAAAGAGGCAGTTTTAAAGCCCAGTGCGCCCGAGGCGAGATAGTCATCCAGATCAAAGTCAGCAGGTCGCTCAGCGCGCTGTTCCAAGACTTTAGCTTCGGTAAAGCGGTGTAATGCAAACATCCGAATATCACTATTCGGTTGGTCACAGCGTGTACAGAGCAAATAAATGATCGGTCCACGTTGCACCAAGGCCAGTGGATTGAGCTGATAGGTTTTGGTCAGATCAGGCTGACCACGGCGATGATAGCCTGCTTGCAGTTGTCGATCTTGGAGCAATGCCTCATAGATGGCCTGTTGCGCCGCTGGATTGACCGCAGGGGGAATCAATGGCTGTGTCGGCGGAATGATGCGTACCCGTTTGATCCATTCGCGCATGTGATTGTTTTCGACCGACAGGCTACGTTGTGCCAAATCAAACCAAGGTCGCATTTCGGCCAATAGGCTGGGGGGCAGGAGATGGCGCAAGTGTTCTTCTACCATCATAAAGGTAATGGCCTGTGAGCTATTCATATGCGGTAAGCTCTGTACAGGTGCATCGGCTTTCCAACGCCAACCTTGTGGCACTTCGCCATTGGCTTCTAGCGGAAAGCGTTGTGAAAGTTGTTTGAGGTCACGTTGAATCGTGCGTAAGCTGATTTCGATGCCTTCACGCTGTAGCTGCTCTTGTAGCTGTCGTGTGCCTGTCCATTTGCCCGTGCTGAGGCGTGACAGCAGTTGCCATTGTCGATGCAGACTGCTGGCAGTTTCTTTTTCTGTATTGCTATGATCCATACCCACGATCCTCGATCTGCGTAGCTGCAAATTAGCATGACTCGTGTCGTGTACCAAGCCATAATCGTGGATTCTGCGACAGACTGTGTCGTTGATTTGCTGACAGGCTGGATACACTGTCGTTTGGCTGTAGGTTTGATTTTTGCACCAAAATAAAACGTATTTGCGGTGTTTTTGTGCGTTATGTTGGTGCGATGACGGATTTTTGTTGCACTGGGTCACATTTTTTTCAGAAGCACTGGGCTTTTCTACAAAACGCAACCCCGTCAGAACACGGGGCGTATTAGAGTCATTGGGCGGTATCTGCTGTGATTTTAACGAAGATTTTCGCTTGTGTTGTTTTGCACGATTTTTGTGCTATTAAGCTAGCCTGCGCCAAGTTGATTCGTTAAATCCCAAAAAGCTGGTATTGCCTTTGCATAGTAATCGACACAGATTGAAAAAATCGGGTTTTATTGAGGCGTTATGATGACCAACAATTCACGTCTACCCGCAACGCCGGAGCAAATTGACGGCGCGGTGGCTATCTCAACAGCGCCCACTAATTTCTATAACGAGATGTTGTGGGAGTCTGGCGAAGTCCGTCCACGTTACACTGAGATGGTGCGATGGTTGTCGCAGCAAAGCGCGGATCGCCTAGAGCAGCTCAATCGTGAGGCGATGGAGCATTTTTATAAGTCAGGCATTACCTTTACGGTGTATAGCGATGCGGCTAACACCGAGCGGGTGATTCCATATGACATCATTCCCAGAATCATTAATGCCAAAGAATGGGAGGTGATGGAGGCAGGTTGCGCGCAGCGGATTCGGGCTTTGAATGCGTTTTTGCATGATATCTATCATCAGCAAGACATTCTGCGTGCAGGGGTGATTCCTGCTGCGCAAGTGATGAACAATGATTGTTTCCAGCCTTGGATGCTGGGTAAGGATCTGCCAGGTCAAATTTATGCCCAAATTAGTGGGATTGATTTGGTGCGTGATGGGGATGGCAATTATTGCGTGCTAGAAGACAATCTCAGAACCCCATCAGGGGTGTCGTATATGTTGGAAGGTCGCCGCATCAGTGAAAAGCTGTTGCCTGAGCTATTTACCTGTCAAAAAATCCTTGGGATCGACGACTATCCCGCCTTGCTGCGGCAAACTCTACTTGAGTGTACCCCGATTGATGACCCACAAATTGTGGTACTCACGCCCGGTCGGTTTAATAGTGCTTATTATGAGCATGCGTTTTTGGCGCGTGAAATGGGCGTACCCTTAGTCAGTGGTTCTGATCTGTATGTCGATGGCACGAAGGTGTTTATGCGTACGGTGACGGGTGCAAAACGCGTTGATGTGATCTATCGCCGAATTGATGATCCGTTTTTGGACTCTTTAGCCTTCCGCCCAGATTCGATGTTAGGCGTGTCTGGTTTGATGGCGGCGTATCGTGCGGGTGGCGTGGTGATTGCCAATGCGCCAGGTACGGGTGTGGCCGACGATAAGTCGATTTATCCCTATGTTGATCAGATGATTGACTTTTATTTGGGCGAAAAGCCAATTTTGCATAATGTCAAAACATGGCAATGCCGCAAAAAAGAAGACTTATCGTATGTGCTAGCGCATTTGCCTGAGTTGGTGGTGAAAGAGGCGCAAGGCTCAGGCGGTTATGGCATGTTGATTGGCCCGAAGGCAACCAAAGCCGAGCTAGCGGATTTTGCACGGCGCTTAAAAGCCTATCCTGAAGGCTATATCGCGCAGCCCACCTTGGCACTGTCAGTCTGTCCAACCTTGGTCGAGGAGGGCGTTGCGCCGCGTCATATTGATCTGCGTCCCTTTGTATTGGCCAGTCCCACCCAAGTGCGTATTGTGCCCGGTGGATTGACTCGTGTGGCGTTGACGGAAGGCTCATTGGTGGTGAACTCTTCACAGGGCGGTGGTGTCAAGGACACGTGGGTGGTCGATGTTGAAGCGACACAGTTGATGAATGCAGAGCGAGATCGCGTTGAGGTGTCGGTATGATTTTAACGTTGTCAGCAGCATCAAGTTTGTATTGGCTGGGGCGCTATATGGTGCGCGTCGAGGGGTTGTGTCGTTTAGAGCCTTTTCAAGATGATGCGCACGCGGTGGCTTATGCCAATGCGTTTAGTTTACCTGCTTGGAATGTCGAGACACTGAGCCAGTTGTTGCGTGATCCGAATCATTTGGGATCTTTGCCAAATAATTTGGCGGTGATTCAGGATAATGTGCAATCGGTACGTGGGATTTTGGGGCGAGAAGTGTTTGAAGCATTCAATGCACTCTGGCGGCAGCGTGGCCAATCGGATGCGTGTATTTGTGATCTACTGCATCAGGCCAGTCAGCACATGCAAGCATTGGATCTGTTCACGCAGGTCTTCTGGTCATTGGGTCGGGCAGTGGAGTCAGTAGACATGGCATTACGCTTGGGAGAGCCTGCTCAGCCCGCGGCGCAGCAAGTGTTGCAGGTGGCACAGCGATTGCCTGACCCTGAATGGCAGTCGATTCTTGAATGCGCGGAACAGTTGGCGATATCTCCAGACACGTCGAATCTTTATGGTTTGTGTGACCGTTTGCATCCTGCATTTGTGGAGGGGCCACGATGAAACTCTTAATCAATCACCAAACTACTTATCGTTATGATCGGTTGGTTCGGCGTAGTGTGCAGTATTTGCGTTTGACCCCCCAAACTCTTGGTCATCAACGGATATTAAATTGGCAGTTGGCGGCTCCAGGCAGTACGCATACTCAACCCGATGGATTTGGCAATATTTGGACGACATTAAGCATGAGTCAGCCGCATCAAGATCTGCTGATCATGGTGCAAGGCGAAGTGGATATTGATGAGCAGGCGACCTGTATTCAAGATGATCGTTTGCCCGTTGAGTTATTTTTGACCGAGACAGATTTGACAGAGGCGGATGATGCACTAAAGGCGTTTAGTGCCGAGCATCTAAAGCGGCCTGATCGCTCTGGTCTGATTGAGCTATCACAAGCACTGATCGAAAAAATGCCTTACACACCTGGTACGACCAATGTCATGACCAAAGCCGCTGATGCGTTTGCGCTGGGGCGTGGGGTTTGTCAGGATCATACCCATGTGTTTTTGGCTTGTGTACGTGCGCAGTCTATTCCTGCCCGTTATGTATCTGGCTATCTGTACACATCGAATGCGACGCATTTGGCCAGCCATGCATGGGCTGAGGTTTGGCTTGATGGTGCATGGTATTGTTTTGATGTGAGTAATCAGATGTTTACGCCAAAACAACACGTTCAATTGGCAGTGGGGCGGGATTATTTAGATGCTGCCCCCGTGCGTGGTATGCGGCAGGGTGGTGGCAACGAGTCAATGGATGCATTGGTACAGGTCATGCCGAGTGTCTAGGTACTGTTGATGATGACCGTCGATCCGCAGAAAGCTGCGGTTCGACACAAAAAAAACACACCCACGCGGATTGGATTGGCGACAATAGCCCAGCCGTTCCTCGCCAGCGTGGCGATGTACAGATTGTAAAAACTTAGGAAGACAGCATGACCTATTGCGTGGCGATGAGCCTTGAGGAAGGATTGATTTTTGTCAGTGATTCACGCACCAATGCGGGCGTTGATCATATTGCGACGTTTCGTAAATTACATCGGTTTGGTATTCCAGGTGAACGCTTGATTGTAATGCAGACCGCAGGAAATTTGGCGACATCGCAGGCGGTGGTGACCCAGTTGTTTCATCGAATTCAAGCGGATTTAGATCGACATCTCAACAATGTCTCGACTTTGTTTGAGGCAGCGGGCTTGGTCGGCGAGTGCATGCGAGAGGTGATGCGGCGTACCTCAATGCTCTCCAAAAGCGATGAGTATGATTTTTCCAGTTCGATTTTATTGGGTGGTCAGATCAAAGGCCAAGCTGCTGAGTTGTATAATATTTATCCGCAAGGTAATTTTATTGCCGCCACACCAGACACACCGTACTTCCAGATTGGTGAAAGCAAATATGGTAAGCCCATTTTGGATCGTGCACTGACTTACAACAGTTCACTGGATAAGGCGCTACGCTGTGCTTTGATTTCGTTTGATTCGACCATTCGTTCTAATTTGTCGGTGGGTACGCCGCTAGACCTGTTGGTCTATCGCAAGGATAGTTTTGACTTTCCAGAAGGCCGACGATTGTACGAAAGTGATCCGTATTTTTCGATGATCCAAAAGCAGTGGTCAGATGGTCTGCGGAATACCTTGGCGGGCTTGCCACCACCGCCAGATGACTATTGGCGCTAAGCCTCCAATACCGCCAAACTCAGACGGTGTGGTGGATCAGGCATAGATGAAAAAAAAGGACAGCTTGATATCAAGCTGTCCTTTTTTAATGGTTGATGTGAGTTGGTTTAGGGCGCTGTCGATGTGCTGACGGCATCGGTTTGAATGGCGGGCTTGGCAGTGGAGGGTGCTGCGCCGACGATGACTGTGAGCAAGCGATCAGGTTGAATGTACTGTCGAAACACGCGTTGTATGTCTGCCTGTGTCACGGCCTCAATCCGCTTGGGATAGTCAGCCAAATAACTATCAGGTAAATCATAAAACCCCATCATGCCCAAAAAACCATTGATGCTGCTGTTGCTGGCCAATGAGAGCGGGTAGCTATTGAGCATGCCCATTTTGGCTTCATCTAGAGTGGCTTGATCAATGCCTTGTTGCACAAAGTCACGTAGCGTTTGCTTGGCGATATCAATGCTCTCGGCGGCTTGATCGGCACGGGTAGAATAGCTGATGGAAAACGGCCCTTGACTGCGCATGGGACGGACACTGCTATATGCACCATACGTCAGCCCACGTTTTTCGCGTAGCTCTTTCATCAGTCGGGCATTGAACCCACCACCACCGAAGATTTCATTGCCGACCATCAGTGCTGAGAGATCGGCTTCGGGGATGCTGCGATCAACAGCGACTTGGCCGATCAGGACGTGACTTTGGCTGGCCTCAAACGGCACATGAATGGTGCGCGCATTGCTTAATGCTGCGGGTGGTGTAATGGGTCGTGCAGGCTGGCCAAGCGGTAAGCTGCTGCTGATACGTTCGGCAATCGCGGCGGCTTGTGCTTGACTGAGTTGGCCTGTGATGGCGATGTTGGCATTGCGTGCGGTGAGATATTGCTGTGCAAACTGGCGAATATGGGTCGGCTGAATTTTGCGCAGACTGGCTTCCGTCCCTGTGGTCGGTTCAGCGTAGGCATGCTTGCCGTACAATTCACGCCAGAATCGAATGTTCCCCATCGCACTGGGCGAGTCCTTACGTTGCTTTTGGCCAATGGCTGCGCTTTGCATGATGCGATCAATACTGCTCTGTGGAAACTGCGCATCGCGTAACGCCAAGAGCCACTGATCTAGTGCTGGGTTGAGATAGGCAGGATCAGACAAACTGCGTAAATCAACGGTAAACATATCTCGATAGGCGGATGCACTGTATCGCGCGCCGAGGGATTCAAACGTATTGGCGATTTGGTCAGGGGTCTGTTGGCTGGTGGCTTCAAATAGCAATTGTGACGTCAATGACGATAAACCAAACAGCCCCTCACCGATTTCGATATCGCGTGCTGACCCTGCATCAAAGGTAATCCGAATATCAACCATCGGCAGCTCGGAGGCTGCGACGAACAACACGCGCGTGCCTTGAGTGGTGCGGAAGTCTTGGACATCAGGCGTGGTAAGGTCTTGGCTACTGCTGGTGTGTAGGCTACTTAAGCGCGCAAGTGCGCTAATCGGTGTATTACTAGGCGCAACAGCGCGCGCGTGATCATCCGCTTGGGCATGGCTGAGCTGAAGGCTGCCACATAGACTGAGTGCCAGTACAAGACTAGATGACTTCATGGTTGTGTCTCCGCAGGGGTTGCAGCCGTTGGAGTAGGGCGAGGGTGCAGGTGCATGGTGGATAGGTTATCTGCGACCAAATAGCGCTGAGCCACGGCTTGAAGTTGCGCCACACTGATTCGGTCAAACTCAGTGGTCAATTGATCCAAGAGCCGATGGTCAAGCCCTGCGACCTCAAGGCTACCAATCAAACGTGCTTGTCCGCTGACGCTATCTTGATTGTAGATCAGATCGGCAATATAGCTGGTTTTGACACGGGCGAGTTCTTCATCGGTGATCGGGTCGGTTTTTAAACGTTCGATTTCGGCCAATAGCGCAGTTTGAATCGCTTCTAAGCTGTGATTGCTCTCAGGAATGGCATTAATCGCAAACAAGCTGCTGCCGCGATCAAACAGATTGTAGCCACTACTGACGGCAGCGAGTAGGCGTTGTTCGCGTACCAATCGTTGTTCAAGCCGAGCCGATAAGCCGCCATCTAACACAGCTTGGAGTAAGGCCAAGGCATAGGCATCGCTGGCCTGATCGGGTTGACTGGCAAGGCTGGGCACATTGAATGCCATATATAGGCTGGGCACTTGAATTGGTAGCTCAATCTGTAGATGTCGTCGGCCAAAATTTTGGCGTTCAGTGACCGCAGGGCGCGGCGGCAGTTGTCCTGCTGGAATCTTGGCAAAATAACGCTGTACCTCAGCCAATGCTTGCGCGGGTTGTACATCGCCAACAATCACCAAAACTGCATTGTTCGGGTGATACCATGTCTGATACCACTGTTTGAGCGCGTCCAGTGGCATGCGCTCCAGACTGTCCATGTGTCCAATCACAGGGTATCGGGTTGGACTGGTCGGAAAAGCCAACATCCGAAAGCGCTCATACGCCAAGGCTTGTGGATTATCATCGGTGCGCTGTCGCCGCTCTTCCATCACCACCCGCATTTCGGGGACAAAATCCTGTTCGGTTAACACCAGATTTTTCATTCGATCTGCCTCTAGTTCCAAGGCGAGGCTTAAGCGATTGGCAGGATAAAGCTGGTAATAGCCCGTAAATTGATTGCTGGTGAAGGCATTTTGGCTGCCGCCAAACTTAGCAACGATCCGTGAAAATTCGTCATTGGGCACAGTCGGCGTGCCTTTGAACATCATATGTTCAAGTGCATGTGATAGACCCGTTTGGTCAATTGGCTCATCCACAGATCCGACCCGATACCAGACTTGTGTCATCACCACAGGCGCGCGATGGTCTGGCCGAATAATCACCTTGAGTCCATTGGGCAAGGTCTCCACCACCGATGGCGTGGTGTTGGCCTGTAGGCTAAGTGTGAGGGGCTGTACTGTATTGGCTGCTGGACTGGCATTCACTGCGCAGGCATGCAGTAAAGGGATTGTGCTGATCAGCAATAGGGTGCGCGACAAGGCAGTACGCGCAGATAAATCAGAAAAATAAGACATACTGCTCGGAAATCGTTGCAAAAAAGCCATCATGGTTTGAACCGTCATTGTTGCCCCAATATAACCCGAAAGCCTACCTATCGTGTCCAGATTCGGTGCATGGCTTTGTATAAGATTGTTTGAAGTGATCGTGATGAAGCATGGCTGTGTATAGGCTGTGGTTCACCATGACTGTGCTACCATAGCCGCCTGATTAAATTGATGCACCAAAGGATATGACAGATGTCACAAGTGCCAAATGAAAGTCGATTTTGGGTTGATCCGACAGTTGGTGATGATGATGTCACCCTACCGAGTCTGCCAACAGTTGATGTGCCGATCATTGAAACACCGCGTGTCGCGGCACAATTTGCTGCGCCAGCAGGGTCGATGCCTGTACCACCGCCATTGCCCAGTACGATTCCTGCTGCACCTGTCGATGCGCCATTGCCAAAACCAGAACAAGTATTGGTTACACCTGTCTCTACTAATCCTGAAGCCAGTGCAACTGATACTACCGCAGCCGCAGCACCGACTAGTGGCGAGAGTTGGTTTGATCGGATGAAAGTTGGATTGAGCAAAAGCAGCAAAAACCTTGCTGATGGTATGGTCAATATCTTGATCGGCGGTAAAGAAATCGACGATGAGCTACTTGAAGAGGTTGAAACTCAATTGTTAGTGGCAGATATTGGTGTTGAAGCAACCAAAACCATTATTGCCAATCTCACCGAGCGTACCGCCCGCAAAGAGCTGATTTATTCCACAGCACTGTATAAAGCCTTGCAGGAAGAATTGGTCGCCTTGCTTGCGCCGCGCGTCAAGCCTTTGGTGATTGATCAAAACAAAACTCCCTATGTGATTCTAATGGTTGGAGTCAATGGTGTCGGCAAAACTACCACGATTGGTAAGCTGGCCAAGCGTCTACAAGGCGAAGGCAAAAAAGTCATGCTGGCAGCGGGAGATACCTTTCGGGCGGCAGCAACCGAACAGCTACAGGTCTGGGGTGAGCGCAACAATATTCCTGTGGTCGCACAAGGCCATGGTTCGGACAGTGCTTCGGTGATTTTTGATGCGTTTGAAAGTGCGCGTGCGCGTGGTATTGATGTATTGATTGCCGATACCGCAGGTCGTTTGCATACCAAAAGCAACTTGATGGAAGAGCTAAAAAAAGTCAAACGCGTGATGCAAAAAATCGATGGTACTGCCCCGCACGAAATCATGTTAGTAGTCGATGCAGGCACAGGACAGAACGCGATTAATCAGGTGGTAGAGTTTGATAGTGCTGTTGGTCTGACGGGTTTGACCATTACCAAGCTGGATGGTACGGCCAAAGGTGGTGTGCTGTTTAACATCGCTAGTCGTAGCCATGTGCCGATTCGGTATATTGGTGTCGGTGAAAAAATCGACGATCTGCGACCGTTTTCGGCCAAGTCGTTTGTTGCGGCGCTGTTTGATACGGATCGATAGAATAGGGCGAGGGTTGTTTGAGCCTCCTTTGAAAAGGGGGCGAGTATGCGCCAATGCTGCACATAAGTGTAGTTAGAGCCACGGAAGGAATATTGCGTGAACGACAAAGCTTCAGAAATTGTGCCAACTATTCAAACGCGCGAACAGTTTCAGCATTTTTTAGCTCTTCTTGCTGAAGACTATAAGGCCAATGATCAAGAGAGGGAGCGCGCAGATGTTGCCTTATTTCTAGAAGCATTAGCCGCTTATAGTAAAGACATCGACGGATATTATAAAAATACAAATCAGCAAGTGAATGCATCAGTGCCGAGCTGGAGAGTATTTGCTGAGATGCTGTGTGGGGCGTGCGTTTATGAGTAACCTTTAGCAATTACTACTTACTACATGCCGCATCTTGGATAACGCAGTTGCTCTAGCGGTGTCACGTTGTTGCCAGTCCTTAACATAACACCACCGAACATCACAATCAGCCTTGGCTGTTGGAGATTAACGTGTTAGCGGCAGATCAACTGCCGCTGTCGCTGCTTAGCCAATTTGAACATGACTATTAGGATACTTCACACGACTCTTGTGCGGTGTGGCAATAAAATACGCCAACGTCAACGGGCCAAGCCTTCCTGTAAACATCAAAAAGATAATCACCAACTGACTGGTTGAGCTTAACTCACTGGTGAGGCCACGCGATAGCCCCACCGTACAGACGGCTGAGACTACTTCAAACGCCACATCTAAAAAATACGCCTGCTTTTCGATGGCCGTGATCACAAAAATTCCCAAAAAAATCATCATCATGGTGATAGAAGTCAGAGCAAGTGCTTTCATGACCAACTGCGG
>JAYXXU010000198.1:0-12502 GCA_036019135.1 Pseudomonadota bacterium
TAACATTATTGTGAGTATCAAACAGATGTTGCTTGGTTTGCCAGACATTGCCAAACAATCGGTAGGCGTACAGCAGCAACCACGCTTGGATTGGGTGGGGATGTCAAAGATTCACTTGCCGATTCAGTGCTATGGACAGACTTGGTCTGCTTCGCTGGATGCAGGCGTGAGCTTAGATCAGGCCGATGTGCGTGGAATTCATATGTCACGGATTTATCGTGAGTCTGCGAGTTTGTCGAACGCGCCACTGAGTCCAGCGCTGATCAATCAGGTGTTAGATGCTTATTTGCGCAGTCAGCAGGGACTGTCTGCGTGCGCCCAACTCTCGCTCGATTTTGCAGTGTTGTTACAGCGGCCAGCCTTGATTAGTGCATTGTCGGGTTGGCAGCATTATCCGCTACAACTGACCGCACGTTTGCAGCAAGGCGATGTCACAGCAGACATTGAATATGGATTGACCTTGACCTATTCGTCGACCTGTCCATGTTCGGCGGCTTTGGCGCGTCAATTGATTCAACAGCAGTTTATGCGGGATTTTTCAGGCAGTCAGGTTGGGCGGGAGCAAGTTTTGGCATGGCTAGGCTCAACTGATGGTATCGTGGCGACACCGCATAGCCAACGCAGTACAGCTAACATTCGCTGGCGCACGTCTGCTGCTGATGCAATTGATCAGATTCCGCATTTGATTGATCAGTTGGAGCAGGCACTCGGCACACCTGTACAAACGGCGGTCAAGCGTGAGGATGAGCAGGCATTTGCTTGGGCGAATGGTCAAAACTTGATGTTTTGTGAGGATGCTGCACGTCGCTTGTATCAGGTGATGCTGCAACAGGCTTTCAAGTCGTTTTGGATTCGAGTGGTGCATGCTGAGAGCTTACACGCCCATGATGCAGTGGCAGAAGTCAGTTGGTCGAGATAAATCATGCAGCATACGAATGATGCGATTTGGCAACAGCTCGAAGGCTTTCGGGTCAGCCAATCTGTTGCATTCACGGATGTGTTGCAGCAGTTGCCATGGAATGCCGATGGCTTGATTGCAGCGATAGCACAGCAGCATGATACTGGTGAGGTGTTAATGCTGGCGTGGATGAATCAGCAAGCATTGTTGGAAACCTTGCACACGCAGCGAGTCTGTTATTGGTCGCGTTCACGTCAGCAGTTGTGGCGTAAAGGCGAAACCTCTGGGCATTGGCAGCGTTTGATTTCAGCACATTTGGATTGTGATGGTGATGCGATTTTGCTCAAAATTGATCAGGTTGGACAAGCCGCCTGTCATACTGGGCGGCGCAGTTGTTTTTATAATCAGGTGCAAGGGGAGCGGGTAGTAGTAACGACTATACCTATCACAACGCAAAGCCATCCCTGATCCTAAGTCTTATGAGTAGAAGAGGATGTCAGCCTGATCAGGCATAAAAGCGTCTATGAACCAAGCGATCCAAATAGCTTCCACAGCCCAAAACTCACGATTAAGCAAAAATAACCTACCCCCACAAAAAAACCTCGTGTGAGAAGTGTAGCGTTTGAAAGACCGTATCGAGGAGAAAAGCGACTGGCACACCACTCGGGGATGATTAAGCACGTGATGGCGACGATTGGTAATAGAAAGATTACCAAAAAGCCAGTTCCAGAGTTGTTAGAGCCAGAGAATTGGAGCGTTTTTGTCATGGTTGGCAGGTATTGACTGATATTGGTTAGCATATGCCAATACACGAAAATGAGGCCGAGGCCGACCAATCGATGCAGGTGTATGATCATAGTTCGAACGCCATGAATAGAGATTGTTGGTTTGATTGAGAAAAATGCCGAGCTATAGTTGGTGTTATTCAGGATATGTATATCCAAAGATGAATGGTTTAGCCGTTTTTGCGTGCAAAAAACTCTCGATAAACTGTCTGTGCTATTTTTTTTGCAAAAAACCGCCTCCATTTGAGACGGTTTTAATTTTTTCACATCAAAAGCTTACCAGCTTAACGCACCACCCACTTGATAGTCAGTCACCCGCGTTTCAAAGAAGTTCTTCTCTTTACGCAAGTCCATCATCTCAGACATCCACGTAAATGGATTCTGCACACCCGCAAATTGCTCTGGCAGGCCAAGCTGAGTCAGGCGACGGTTGGCGATGAATTGCAAGTATTCTTCCATCATCGCCGCATTCATGCCCAACACGCCACGCGGCATGGTATCGCGTGCATATTCAATCTCTAAAGTCATGCCTTCCAAGATCATTTGGGTCACTTCATCACGGAATTCGGCTGTCCACAGGTGTGGATTTTCGATTTTGATCTGGTTGATCACATCGATCCCAAAGTTCAGATGCATCGACTCATCGCGTAAGATGTACTGGAATTGCTCCGCCACGCCCGTCATCTTGTTGCGGCGACCCATCGACAGAATCTGGGTAAAGCCACAATAGAAGAAGATCCCTTCCAACACACAGTAGAATGCAATCAGGTTACGCAGTAGGCGTTGATCGTCTTCTGGTGTACCTGTTTTAAAGGTTGGATCGGACAGGCTCTGGGTGTACTTGAGCGCCCACGTGGCTTTTTTGGCGACGCTTGGCACTTCACGATACATGTTAAATACTTCGCCTTCATCCATGCCCAGCGACTGAATGCAGTACTGGTAGGCGTGGGTGTGAATCGCTTCTTCAAAGGCTTGGCGCAGGATGTACTGGCGGCATTCTGGGTTGGTGATGTGGCGATACAAGGCCAGCACCAGATTGTTGGCGACCAGACTGTCGGCAGTCGAAAAGAAACCCAGTGAGCGCATGACTACAGTGCGTTCGTCAGCGGACAGGCCATTTTCGGACTTCCACAGTGCGATGTCGGCGGTCATGTTGATTTCTTGCGGCATCCAGTGGTTGGCGCAGCCGTCGAGGTATTTTTGCCATGCCCATTCGTATTTAAACGGCACAAGCTGATTCAAGTCGGCACGGCAGTTGATCATGCGCTTGTCGTCGACTTGGATGCGCTGAGCGCCCATTTCGAGGTCTTCGAGTCCTGCGGCGACATCAAGATTATTCAGGGCGTGCTGAGCGCGTTCCATTGCACTGGCTGAATCACTGAGTTGGGCTGCGGGTGAAACGGGTACAGCATGACCCACTGGTTGAGCTGTCTGCGGTGCAGTTGGAACAGCCGCCAGCGTTTGAGCAGCAGGTTGCGATGGCGAGAGGTTCGGCGCTGCGCTTGGCGCAGGTTTTGGCGCGACTTTAGTGTCTTCTTCATCAAAATCGTCCCATGATAGGATAGACATACAAATTCCTCTTAAAACAGAATGATTTGGTCGCTATATTGAGCGACGGTTGCATCGTGGGTCAGTAGCGGCAAATCTTCACTCAAAGATTGTGCGACCAACATCCGATCAAATGGGTCACGGTGAATCATAGGTAGGGTGAGCAGGGTTTGGCAGTGTGCAATTTCTATTGGGAGGATGTGAATGCCCACAAGTTTTGCTTCGCGCCAACTTTGTTTTGGGTCAACGTTTAGTTTCCCCAGTGTTGCTTTGATGCTGATTTCCCACCAAGAAGCCATGCTGGCGTAAACCGCTCTGGCTTGAGCAATATGCGGCTTTGCATGTTGCAATTGTGGTGACCCTTGCAACACCCAAAGCAACGTATGGGTGTCCAGTAAAATATCGCGGCTCATTTATGCTGACCTTCAAAGGCATTCAGTAGGTCGTTCGGTAGCGGCGCGTCAAAGTCTTCAGATACTGTAAACTGACCTTGCATTGTGCCGATGCGGATTGATCCAAGTTGTTCGCCTTTAGCTGGTGTTTGTTGCGATACCGTTGGATTTACCGTCGCAACGGTCTGGCCGTTACAGGTCAGCCAAACCGTGTCACCATGCTGAATTTTGCGCAGTAGATCTGATGGGTTAAGCTGGTTAATGTCAATTGCAAGCGTTGCCATGATGTCCACTCCATTCAGCAGGTTCACTATAGTTAGCCCAAACCACTAGCGTATACAACAATCAAAGGGGCTTTGTATGCAGGCTAAAAACCACACGCAAAGCCCTATTAAAATCACTGACACGCTTCACAATCAGGGTTGTCGATAGAGCAAGCCAGCGGCACAGGAGCCGCATTGGCAAACGCATCATCTTCAACCACTGCCGCAACTGGCGCAGCGACCGAAGCCAGCGCAACAGCAGCCACTGGCGCAGGTGCAGCCGAACTGACCTTGTTCAATGTACCAGTCGTGATCGTCGATTTTTCTGCCGAAGTTGCACCCAGCGCGCGCAGGTAATAGGTGGTTTTTAGGCCACGCAACCACGCCATCTTATAGGTGATGTCCAGCTTCTTACCGTTTGCACCCGCGATATACAGATTCAACGATTGCGCCTGATCAATCCACTTCTGGCGACGGCTGGCCGCATCCACCATCCAACGTGGCTCGACCTCAAACGCCGTGGCAAAAATCGCTTTCACGTCATCGGGAATGCGCGCAATCTGTTGCACTGAGCCTTCGTAGTGTTTCAGGTCATTCACCATGACCACATCCCACAAGTCACGTGCTTTCAGTGCGCGTACCAAGTACGGATTGATCACGGTAAATTCGCCAGAGAGGTTTGATTTGACGTATAGGTTCTGGAAAGTCGGCTCAATCGACTGCGCTACACCACAGATGTTTGAGATAGTCGCAGTCGGTGCAATCGCCATCACATTGCTGTTGCGCATGCCATCTTTTTGTACTTTAGCGCGGAGGGTATCCCAATCCAGCGTACTCGAACGATCCACCTCAAACATGCCATCTGGACGGGTCTTGGCCACCAGATCGAGTGAGTCAATCGGCAAAATGCCCTGATCCCACAGCGAACCTTTAAAGGTGCTATACGCACCGCGCTCGACCGCCAATTCACTTGATGTGTGAATCGCGTGGTAGCTGATCACTTCCATCGAATAATCGGCAAACGTCACCGCGTCATTTGAGCCATATGCCAGACCCAACTCGTACAACGCATCTTGGAAGCCCATGATACCCATGCCGACCGGACGATGTTTTAGGTTCGAGTTCTTGGCTTGTGGTACGGCGTAATAGTTGATGTCAATCACGTTGTCGAGCATACGCACGGCAGTCTTGATGGTGCGCTGTAGCTTGGCTTCATCGAGTTTGCCGTCATTGATGTGCTTGACTAGATTGATCGAACCCAAGTTACACACCGCGATTTCGTCCGCGCTGGTGTTCAGGGTGATTTCGGTACATAAGTTGGATGAATGCACCACGCCGACATGTTGCTGCGGTGAGCGCAGGTTACACACGTCTTTGAAGGTGATCCACGGATGGCCAGTTTCGAACAACATCGACAACATCTTGCGCCACAAGTCTTGTGCTTTAATTTTCTTGAACAGTTTCATCTGTCCATCGAGGCACATTTGTTCGTATTCGGCATAGCGTTGGCTAAAAGCAGCGCCAGTCAAATCATGTAGATCGGGTACATCGGATGGGCTAAACAGTGTCCATTCACCGCCTTCAATCACCCGCTGCATAAATAAATCAGGAACCCAGTTGGCAGTGTTCATGTCGTGAGTGCGACGGCGATCATCACCAGTGTTTTTACGCAGTTCTAAAAACTCTTCGATGTCCAAGTGCCATGTTTCAAGGTAGGCACAGACTGCGCCTTTGCGCTTGCCGCCTTGGTTCACCGCTACCGCTGTATCGTTGGCCACTTTGAGGAACGGTACGACGCCTTGCGACTTGCCGTTAGTGCCTTTGATATACGAGTTTAGCGCACGCACGGGTGTCCAGTCATTGCCCAGACCACCTGCCCATTTGGATAGCATCGCATTGTCACGCACGGCGTTATAGATGCCATACAGATCATCGGGCACAGTGGTCAGATAGCAGGACGATAACTGTGGACGCAGTGTGCCCGCATTAAATAGCGTTGGGGTAGATGCCATATAATCAAAGCTTGACAGCAACTGATAAAATTCAATTGCGCGTGCTTCGCGGTCGGCTTCCTGCATCGCCAAGCCCATCGCCACCCGCATAAAGAACAGTTGCGGCAGCTCGAAGCGCACGTCATTGCTATGCAAGAAGTAACGGTCATACAGGGTCTGTAGGCCGAGATAGGTAAACTGATTACTTCTATTCGAATCAATTGCCTTGGCCAGTGTCGCCACGTCATAAGTCAACAGGGCAGGGTCGAGCAGTTCCAGCTCAACACCACGCTTGAGATAGACAGGCAAGGCATCTGCTTCTGAGGTGTCGAGTGGCAGGTTTAAGAAAGCCAAGCCCTCTTTGAGCAGATCTTGCAAGAGTAGCCGTGCAGTCACATAGGTATAGTTGGGTTCTTGCTCGATGCGAGTACGAGTTGCCATCATCAAGGTGGTCGCAACATCATCTTCTGCCACCCCGTCGTATAGGTTTTTGACGGTCTCTTCGATGACAGACTGAACATCAATTCCATCCAAACCCGCCGCAACCAATTGCATGGTGTGTTGTAATGCACCCAAATCCAACGGCTTGCGCTGACCATCTGCACCTGTGACCTGTAGCGTTGGGTGATGATGTGTCTGAGTGTTTTGTTGGCGCATCGCGGCATGTTGCTCACGATAGATCACATAGCTACGAGCGACTTTCTGTTCGCCTGTCCGCATCAGCGCCAGTTCGACTTGGTCTTGGATTTCTTCGATATGCACTGTGCCACCCGAAGGCAAACGACGCTTAAAGGTATTCATCACCATCTCGGTGAGCTGAGTCACCCGATCACGCACCCGACTTGAGCCGCTGGCTTGCTGACCTTCAACAGCCAAAAATGCTTTGGTAATTGCAATGCTGATTTTTTCAGCATCAAAGCTCACTACGCTGCCGTTACGTTTGATCACCCGCAGTTGACCGGGTGCCGTGGCAGATGGGCTGGATGAGTTCTGGGTATCAGTGAGGGTCGTGCTCATATGCGCTCCGGCAAGCAGGTGTGGCGTATCCAAGGGATGAATCATCAGGAATAAAAAGGCCTGATAGAGGCTCAACCGCAGTCAAACCACAATCTGTAGTGTTACAACAAGGAATAAGCCACAAGATACGGGAAGGTGTTGCTTCGTGCAAGTCGTCAATTGACCAGTGGTTAGACGGCTAAACTGGCCTAAAAACCAGCAAGCCAGCCGCAATAATAATAATCACAAGGGCTTGCTGAGATTCGACCTGTGGATAACATTGTGGATAAATTCCAGAAAAAAATTCCAAAAAAAATCCTTGACACAAAATCGCAAAAAGTAACGCTTTGGACAAGCTGTATCAGTTTGGTGATCGATACTTGGTTTACATTGTAAACGGTGTAGTATAAGCGCTGTCGATAGGAATGTATCTGTCTTGATTTTCAAGAGATACCTGATTTTAGAAAGCTAGACTTTGTGGGGAATTTTGATGTCGCAGGAAGAAAGACTGCCGCGTATTTTGATCGTTGAAGATGACGAGCGCTTGGCAACGTTGACCCAAGATTATTTGATTCGTAACGGTCTAGAAGTCGGCGTCGAAACAGACGGGAACCGTGCGATTCGCCGCATTGTGGCTGAGCAACCTGACTTGGTGGTGCTCGACGTGATGCTGCCAGGTGCAGATGGTCTAACCGTCTGCCGTGAAGTGCGTCCGCATTATCACCATCCGATTTTGATGTTGACGGCACGTACCGAAGACATGGATCAGGTGCTGGGTTTAGAGATGGGCGCAGATGATTATGTGGCCAAGCCTGTCCAGCCTCGCGTGCTGTTGGCGCGCATTCGTGCCTTGTTGCGCCGTACCGACAAAGTACCAGAAGAAGAAGTCGCACAACGCTTAGAGTTTGATGACTTGGTCATTGATAACGGTGGTCGCTCGGTGACTTTGGCGGGGCAGCCTGTTGATTTTACCAGTGCTGAATATGATCTGTTGTGGCTGCTGGCCTCGAATGCAGGCCGTATTCTGTCACGTGAAGATATCTTTGAGCGCTTGCGTGGCATCGAATACGATGGTCAAGATCGTTCGATTGATGTGCGGATTTCGCGGATTCGTCCAAAAATTGGTGATGATCCAGAAAATCCAAAACGCATTAAAACCGTCCGCAGTAAGGGTTACTTGTTCGTTAGGGAATCAGGTCTCGGCTGATCATCCGCTATGCATGCGCCAGCATTCTGGCGCAATCTATTTGAGCGGAGTGTTGACAGATGCGACCGATCAATGGTCTATGGCATAGTATTTTTCTGCGTATTTATGCAGGGCTAATCCTTGTCTGTGCTTTGGTCGGTATCTTTGCGTATGTGTTGGTACAAAGCATCAATGCACAGCGTGCACAAAACTACCGTGAAGAGATGGCCTCTGGAGCGTTTTACCTGATTACACAGGGGATTGCGCGTCAACCAGATGCTATATCACGTCAACACTGGCTAAATGACGCCAGCATTCTACTGAACACACCACTGTCATTGATTCAAATGGCAGGGTTCGAGCTGAGTCGACATGAGCGAGAGCAGTTGCTGACGGACAAGGCCGTGGTTCGTTATCATCCCGAAAAAGAATACGCTGACGTCTATGCCAAACTGCCCAATGACGAAACACTGCTATATGCCCGTATCGACCGCTTGGGTGAGCAACAAATCAAGGCAATGGCGACTTTTTTGCTGGATGATCTGGTGAGTTATCCAGATCAAGCTCAGCGTTTAGAGGCGTTACAGACGCATTTTAGTTTTCCTGTTGATATTAAACTGCTGGATAGTCTGGACTTAGATCTGGATCAAATTCGTCGGATTCGCCGTAGTGATACAGTTGTGGTGTTTAGTGATAGTGCGACTTCGACAGGTTCATCGATCCAAATCGTCAATCCCGTTAGCAATACCGAAGTTTTGGTGCTTGGCCCCATCCCGCTGTTCAATTGGCTGCCATTCCGACTTTTTGCAGGAATCACACTACTGAGTTTATTTTTAATCAGCCTTGGTGTGTATACCCTGATTTTTCCATTAGAGCGTAAGCTACGCCAAGTCCAAATCGGGGTGCGTCAAGTGCGTGCTGGTGATTTTTCGACCCGCGTGCCTGTCACAGGTCGGGATGAAGTCGCACATTTGGCCAGTATGTTTAACAACATGACTGAGCATATTCAGCGCTTGATCGAAGCACAACGTGAGCTAACCCGCGCCGTATCACACGAACTACGCACTCCAGTGGCGCGGATTCGCTTTGGGGTAGACATGTTGGCAGATACTGATGATGAGGCATCACGCTGGGAGCAACAAGCACACATTGATAAAGATATTGAATCATTAAATTCGTTGATTGACGAGATTCTGACCTACGCCAAGCTCGAAGAAGGCACGCCTTCGCTGAATCTTGAGACGATTGGGTTGGCGGACATGTTGCAACAAATCGCGGATGAAACACGTGGTTTAGGGCGACCGATTGAAGTGGAAGTTGCGCTGCCAGAGGCGGAAGTCAGTGCAATCGCAGAGCGCCGTTATTTACATCGAGTTTTGCAAAACCTTGCAGGCAATGCCAGCCGCTATGCCGACAGTCGCATTCGGATTAGTGCTGGGGTTGAGGGTCAAGAGGCATTTGTCTGCGTTGAAGATGATGGGGCAGGTATTCCCGAAAAAGATCGTGAAAAAATATTCTTGCCCTTTGCTCGTTTAGATGACAGTCGTACCCGTGCATCAGGTGGTTATGGATTGGGATTGTCGATTGTCTCCAGAATCGCCTTTTGGTTTGGTGGACAGATGTTGGTGGACGAAAGCCCAACGCTTGGTGGTGCGCGATTCATCATGCGGTGGCCGATTCAGCCGCCGAAAAACTAAGTTTTGTATAACACAGCCAATTCTTCTAGCCGCTCATATCATTTATGCTAAATTAACGTTTGACAATCAATCTATAGACGCAGATGACAAACATGTCAGACATGACAAGAGAGCGATTGCTCCAAATCCTGACCGAGCTTGTCACGATTCCCGATATTCCAATGGAGCAATTTGAGTCCTTGATGCGTCATGAAGTACGGGCATTGATTCCGCACCAAGGCGTGGTCATGGGCTATGGCACGATTCAGCATAATCAAGTGCTGATGAATGACTTTGTTGCAGTGGATTACAATCTAATGATGCTGGCGGAGATGAGTATTCATACCAGCTTCGATGAGCGCCCAATCCTCAAAAATTGGCTTGAACATCAAAAGCCGATGATGCTAACCCCAGCAGTATTACGCGAGATTGGTTCGACCTATGAGCTGGAGGAGATGCTCAAGTTTGACTTGGCACCGATGCTGATTCATGGTCAGCGCGATCTGTCAGGCAACATGAGCAGCTACTTTAGCTTTAGTCAGTGTTCAGGCGATGCCCAACAAGCCTGTGCCGACATTGCCGTCATCATGCCATTTTTGCATATGCTGATGACACGGGCGATGGCGAGTCGGCGACGCTATTTTCAATATGACTTGAGTGCCAAAGAACAAAAAATCATGGCCTATCTGGGCAAAGGCTACTCAAATAAAGAAATTGCTGAGTTTTTAGGTTGTAGTCAATACACCATCAAAAACCAAGTCTCGGCCATTCTAAAAAAAATGAATGCCAGTAATCGAACGGAAGCAATTCATTTGTTTAATCAGATTGTTTAGTTTTTTAGGCTGGTTAAAAAAGCTACCCGACAGGCTCGTTCTTGTGTCATCTGCGCCTGTCGGGCACGTGATTCTGAAGTAACAACAGTATTCGTACTCATTGAGCAACGCACTGCATCTTGTAGTTTGGCTTATGAATTGTTGAATTATTTCTTGAGACAAGAATGCCGTGAATTGCCAGTCACAACAATAGTCCGAATGGACTATTGCGACGCAGGTTGCCGCGGTTGGCAGCCCACAGCTGTTTGGAAAAACATACGATTCATCGTAGATTTTGCTACAATTTGCACCATTTTAATCGAGTCGGAACATGTCATGAGCGAGTTAGACCTAACAATGGCGGAGCAGGTGGCTGAACAGGTGGCGCAACGCCGCACGTTTGCAATCATCTCGCACCCTGATGCGGGTAAAACCACCATGACAGAAAAGCTGCTGCTGTGGGGCAAGGCGATTCAATTTGCAGGCGAGGTCAAAAGCCGCAAGTCTGATCGCCATGCCACCTCTGATTGGATGCAGATGGAAAAAGATCGCGGTATTTCGATCACGACGTCCGTGATGCAGTTTCCGTTTCGGGATCACATCATCAACCTACTCGACACACCAGGGCACGAAGATTTTTCTGAGGATACCTACCGCACGTTGACAGCGGTTGATTCTGCACTGATGGTCATTGACGGTACAAAAGGGGTTGAAGAGCGTACCATCAAGCTGATGGATGTGTGTCGAATGCGTGATACACCGATTATTTCGTTCGTGAACAAGATGGATCGTGAGATTCGTGAGCCGTTAGAGTTACTAGACGAAATTGAAAACGTGCTAAAGATTCGCTGCATTCCAGTGACATGGCCGATTGGCATGGGTCGGGATTTTGTCGGCGTGTATCACTTGGCTTCTGATACGACTTATTTGTATCAAGCAGGGCATGGCTCAGAAATTATCGAGACCGAGACGCGGCAAGGCTACGATCATGCGGATATTCGTGAGCGGCTCGGTGAGCGTGATTTTAAGGCATTCGAAGAGTCACTCGAAATCGTCCAGATGGCCGCTGATGACTTAGATTTAGATTTGTTTTTATCTGGCAAGCAAACACCTGTGTTATTTGGCACAGCGCTGGGTAATTTTGCGGTAGACATGGTGTTAGATGCCTTTGTCGATTGGGCTCCCGCACCCAAGGATCACCCTGCGGTTGAGCGTACTGTCAAGGCCAGCGAGGCAGGTTTTACGGGATTTGTGTTTAAAATCCAAGCCAATATGGATCCAAAGCACCGTGACCGTGTGGCCTTTATGCGGATTTGCTCGGGTAAATACGAAAAAAGCATGAAAATGAATCATGTGCGTATTGGCAAAGAGGTGCGGATTAGTGATGCGCTGACTTTTTTAGCGGGTGAGCGGGCGCATTTAGAAGAGGCATGGGCAGGTGATATTATTGGTCTGCATAATCATGGCACGATTCAGATCGGCGATACGTTCACCTCAGGCGAACGTTTGCATTTTACGGGGATTCCGCATTTTGCGCCTGAGATGTTTCGGCGTGTGCGATTAAAAGATCCACTCAAGTCCAAGCAGTTGCAAAAAGGTCTTAAAGAGCTGTCTGAGGAAGGTGCGACACAGGTGTTTATGCCACAGAACAGTAATGATCTGATTTTGGGCGCGGTTGGGGTATTGCAGTTTGAAGTGGTGGCGTTTCGACTTAAAGAAGAGTACAAGGTCGATTGTGTGTATGAGCCCGCCAGTATTGCCACCGTACGCTGGATTGAATGCGATGATGACAAGATGTTGAGTGATTTTAAGAAAAAAGCCCACGATCAGTTATCAGTCGATGGTGGTGGGCATTTGACTTATTTAGCACCGAGCCGAGTCAATCTCCAAATTATGCAAGAGCGCTGGCCAGACATTAAATTCCGTACCACGCGTGAGCATTGAGAGGGCATCAA
>JAYXXU010000199.1:0-6085 GCA_036019135.1 Pseudomonadota bacterium
CATGTCATCGGATTTGGAGCCTGCGATTATAGCGGGTGCGACGATGGTACGGGTGGGCACAGCGCTATTTGGTCAACGGGTATGAGTGTCATGGCGGTGAGTCAGTGCGCAAAACGCCCGCAATAGATACGATCCATCAACGTTCTGGGGCAGGGTCTCTGCTAGTCTATCGGGCTGTCTGAGCAGCGAAAATTGTGGGGATATTGAGGTATGTGGCTGCGCGTTTTATACCTGTGGATCGTGGTGGTGTTTGCGGGGCTAGGATTAGCCAGCGCACAAGCCAGTGATGGCTTTGGCAAGACAGGTTTATTTGCAGGGCTGACCCGTAGTAATGCGCCCAAATTTTTGCCCGTTGAGCAGGCGTTTTCAGTCAGCAGTACACAACAAGGGCAACAGCTTGTTGTACAGATTCGGGTGACGCCCGAGCACTATGTTTATCAAGATCATTTTCGATTTAAAGTTTCGGATAGCTTAACGGTCGGACAGCCAAAATTTGATCGTCTGCCTGTGTATGAGGAAGATCCCGAATTTGGTCGTGTGCCTGTTTATGATCAGGATGTCAGCTTTGTACTGCCTGTGAGTGGACGTGGAGAGTTAAGCTTGCGTTGGCAGGGTTGTGCCAAAGCAGGGCTGTGTTATCCACCGCAAGTCGAAAAAATCTGGATTGATGCGCCTGTTTCTACGCCTGATCTAGCCAATAGTGTCGATCTGCTAGACCAAACCACCACAGGCGCGCCTGAGCCAGCCGTGATCATCCCGCCAGTCCGTCCAGCTCCTGCCAGTCATTCGCCAGTCACGGCTGCACCGCCAACCGCCAAGGGCGAGGCTGAGCTACCCGCGACCTCAGCATCATCAGCCTTAGTGACTCCTGTTCAGTCATCGGTCTCAGCGCCTGTTTTAGTGCCACAGGATGATCCGTCAGCGAGTGATGCCATTAATCTTGAATCGACGGTTGCTGCCAGTCAGGCGGCTACTATGCCACTCGTGGTGACGGATACGAGTCGTCAGGTGGCAGCAATGTCTCCTGTGACAGCCCCTGTCGAAATCGTGGTGAATCGTGATCCGTTTGGTTTGGCGGAGCGGCCGATTTGGGCGATTGCATTATTGTTTTTGGCGGGCTTGGGTTTAGCGTTTACCCCCTGTGTCTTACCAATGTTGCCGATTGTGGCTAATTTAATTGCCCGTCAACATCGGCGTTCGGCACGGCATGGCTTGGTATTGTCGGCGGCGTATGTGGTCGGTGTTGCATCCAGTTATGCGATATTAGGGGCGTTAATTGCCTTGTTTGGTCATCAGATTAATCTGGTCGCGTGGCTACAACAGCCAGCCATTCTGCTGGGCTTTGCGTTGATTTTTGTGCTGCTGGCATTGAATAGCTTTGATGTCTTGCCACTGCGTCTGCCACAGGTCATCCGTACCAAGATTGAGCGACTCGGCCAAGTCGGGCAGCATGGGCGTTGGTCAGGCAGTGTGATCGGCAGTTGGGTGGTGGGTTTTTTTTCGGCCTTGGTAGTGTCGCCCTGTGTCTCTGCACCGTTGGCAGGCGTGTTGCTGTCGGTATCGACGGTCGGTGATCCGATCTTGGGTGCGGCAGCATTGTTTGCGCTGGGTTTGGGTTTAGGGACGCCGCTGATCGTGCTGGGTGCAACTGAGGGCAAACTATTGCCGAAAGGTGGTGACTGGCTCAATTGGGTACGGCAAGGGTTTGGCTTATTGTTGCTCGGTGTGGCGCTCTATTTGATCAATCGGGTATTTGCGACCAGTTGGGTGTTGGTGTTGTGGTCGGTGCTGTTTATGTTGTTGGCAGCATGGATGTGGCAATGGCAGGGTCGCGGTCAATGGGTCAGTCGTGCCTTGGGACTATTGTTGGGGATCTGGGCAGGCTTACAGTTGATGGGTGCGGCACAAGGTGGACATGATCCTTGGCAACCGCTTCAGCCTAATGTGCAAGCCAATCGCGCCGCCGGGGTAATAGCTTCTCCCGTACAAGCGACCATTGAGGATTTGGCGCAATTACAGGCATTACAACGCAATACGCCACGATTATTGGTGGATGTGACGGCGGATTGGTGTATTAGCTGCAAAATCATGGAGCGAGAGTTGTTTGGTCCGCAAGCGCCCGAAGCCTTACAGACATGGACACGCATTAAACTGGATGTCACAGAGCCCAGTGCCGCTGCCAAACAAGTCTTGGCTGAATTGGAGTTGTTTGGTCCACCTGCATTGTTGTTTTATCAAGACGGTCAGTTGGTGGGTCGTCTGGTTGGAGAAAGCTCCCGCTCAACCTTGATCGATATGCTACATCAATTGCCCATAACCCCTGTCAGTCGTTCCGCAAACTGATAGTCCGTTGCAGTGACGGTGGTACGCTGATTCAGCATTTGCTCTCGCAGTAATCGTGCGGAGGCGGGGGCAAGCACAATCCCATTACGAAAATGCCCTGCATTGACCCAGAGGTTGTCATATTGCGGTGTACGACCAATGAATGGAATGCCATGTGGTGCAGCAGGTCGTAACCCCGCCCAGTGTTTTTTAATCGGCATGCTAGCCAACTCAGGGGCGAGTGATTCGGCTTGTTGTATGAGGGTTTGTTGGGCTTGGGAGTCGGTCTGTAGATCAAAGCCCTGATCTTCAAGCGTCGATCCGCACAAGATATGCCCATCTAAACGTGGAATCAGATACATGTTCTGGTGCATGATGATGGTAGGCAGCCAGCGGGCAGGGGCTTTGTAGAGGATCATTTGCCCTTTGATCGGGCGAATAGGCAGCTCTACTTGTAACAGTTGTGATAGGCGGCCAGACCATGCGCCTGAGCAGATCACATACTGGTCTGCCTGCCAACGCCGTTGTTGTTGGTCAATCACAGCACTAATCTGTTCGCCTGATGATTCGAATTGGATGATCTCAGTGTTACGGATCAATTTGACCCCAATTTTTTCGAGATGCTTGATCAGGGCTTTTAATAGCCGTGGATTACGGACATGTCCAATGTCAGGACACCACAGTCCTTGCTGAAAGCTGGGATTGAGGCGTGGGTTCAGTTGTTGTAGGGATTGACCTTGTTGCCATTCAGCGCGGTTTTCGGGGTGTTGTTGATACCATGACAGCGCATCACGCCGATCTTCGTGATCCAAGATCAACATGCCACAGCGCGAGACCTCAATATCAATGCCTGTAGACTCCATCAGTTCGATGGCGAGGCTATGATATAAAAAAGGCGCATAGCTGGCGAGTTGATTGACCGCAGGTAAATAACGCCAAGGGTATAACGGCGATAAAATGCCACCTCCCGCCCATGATGCAGCTTGACCGTGTTGTTGTTTATCCAATACGGTCACTTGATAGCCTGCTCGCGCCAACTCCAACGCGGATAGTAGTCCAATCACGCCGCCACCGATGATTAGCGTTTTCATACTGCACAAAAACAGATTGCAAAAAAGTGACCGTGTTTTGCCAGACATTGTGTGGCCTGTAAAGCCAAACCACACAAAAGCTGTGCAACTGTACACTGATCAATCACAATCGCGATGTTTGGGCAAAATTAAGCCCGCAACATCTGTGCTGCTCGTCCTGCAAAATAAGTCAAAATGCCATCGGCACCACCACGTCTTAAGCCGACCAACGACTCCAAAATCACGGCTTCACTGAGCCAGCCATTTTGGATGGCTGCCATATGCATGGCATATTCGCCACTGACTTGGTAAACAAAGGTGGGTACACCGAATTGATTTTTGACTTCGCGTACAATATCTAGATATGGTTGGCCGGGTTTGACCATCACCATATCAGCACCTTCCTGTAGGTCTAAGGCAACCTCGTGTAGGGCTTCTAAGCGATTGGCAGGATCCATTTGATAGTTTTTTTTGTGACCGCCTTTGAGATTGCCAGCACTACCAACAGCATCACGGAAAGGGCCATAGTAAGCTGAAGCATATTTGGCAGCATAGGACATGATGGCGGTATTGACGAAGCCTTGTTGTTCTAACGCTTGGCGAATCACGCCAATACGACCATCCATCATATCGCTGGGTGCGACAATATCCACCCCTGCTTCTGCATGACTGAGCGCTTGTTTGACCAACGCGTCAACTGTTTGATCATTGATCACATAGCCTTGCGAGTTGGTTAGACCATCCTGACCATGACTGGTATAGGGGTCAAGTGCCACATCACTGATTAAGACCAGCTCAGGTAACTCTTGTTTGAGGGTGCGAATCGCGGTTTGGGCTAGACCATCCGCGCGCCATGCCGCCTGCGCATCGTCTGATTTGTCCGATTGCGGTGTCACGGGGAATAACGCAAGCTTGTTTACCCCCAGATTCAATAAATGCTCTGCATGCTTGAGTAATAAATCTACAGAGAGTCGCTCAATATTGGGCATGCTGCCGATGCTCTGGCGTTGGTTTTGTCCTGCTAATATAAAAACAGGCTCAATCAAATGTTGTGGTAGTAAGAGGGTCTCGCTTACCATGGCACGGACATGATCATGCGCGCGCAGCCGCCGTAAGCGAGTGGCTGGATAGTTGGCGCGATTGAAACTCAAAGTCATGAAAAAAAACTCAACCATCGTTATGATATCCAGCATTCTAAGCGCTTGAGTGGCCAAAACACATGTATGAACAAGTGAATCTTGACGAAGGGATTGAGGATCAATCTCGTCAGCCTTTGCACAAGCAAAAGCTCAGCTCATGGACGGGTACAATCGGCGAAGATGAGTTTCAAGATCACGAACAAGTATTGCAGTGTCTGTGTGATAGCTTTAATGCGTCACCATTTGTACAACTGCTTGGTTTGCAGATGCAGGTGATTAATGGCGAGATCCAAGGCTATTTGGATATGCGGCATGAGCTGATAGGCAATACACACTTTCGGATTTTGCATGGTGGCGTGACCGCCGCCGTACTCGATAGTATCGGTGGTGTGGTGGCCATGGGCGAAATTTATCGACGCAAAGAGGGATTGATCGAAGAGCAGCAGCGTAAGGCGGCACGCTTGGCCACGATGGATATGCGTGTCGATTATTTGTCGCCAGGGCGAGGGCAATATTTTATTGCAACCGCTGAAGTGATGCGAATGGGACGCAAAGGCTGTACTGTACGCATGGAGTTGGATAATAACGAAGGCAAAGCAATTGCGATTGCGACAGCCGTTTATGCTTACTGATCAGATGATCTGACATCGCGCCCGAACTGTTGTGGCGCATTGTTACTTACAGAAAAGTTGGGGCGGTTAAAGCATAAAAACATCTCTATAGTTAGCAGCTCTTTAAAGCCAGCCTTGTTTTTTCAGGCTATCTAAATATTGATTTATAATAAGTTATTGTGTTGGTATTCGCTTTATTGTTACATTAAAAAAACACCTGAGAAGGTTGTCGTCACAGTTTGACGTTCTTCACGATAGATCAAGGAGATCTTTATGTCCCGATTTCAGCAGTCTAAAAAGCCACTATGGACAGCCCTGTTTGTATCGACAGCATTGCTATTGACCGCATGTAATGATGATGACGATAAAAAATCTTCGCCACCGCCTGCTCAGCAAGCTCAAACTGAAACTCTGACTGGGGTGGCCGCAACGGGTAAGCCGTTTGCAGGCAAGATTGAGGTAGTTAACGCCAAAGGGCAAAAATCAACAGCGGTGGATATTGCCGCTGATGGGACATTTACTGTAACCGTTCCAAAAGGTGCGCCGTATTTGCTGAAAGCCTTCAATGATGCAACGGGCGAGGCGCTCTACTCATATGCGGCTGCTGCGGGGCGTGCCAATGTCACACAACTGACGACAGCGGCATTGTTTGATGTGAATGCAAAAGTTGACGTACAAAAACTGTATGAAGACTGGGCAAAACAGGCCAGCACCGTGACCCAAGCGTCTGTATTGCAGTCAGCAGCGGAAGTGGTTGCCAACCTAAAAAATCAGATGTTAGCAGCAGGCTTGACGGCGGCTGAAGTGAATGCCTTGAATGTGTTTAACTACGAGTTTGAGGCCAAAGCAACCAATAAGTTTGATAATTTGCTTGATCTGGTTAAGCTCAATTACAACTGTGGCCAGTTGGCATGTGAAGTGACGTATGAAGTCGATGGTCAGC
>JAYXXU010000200.1:0-27274 GCA_036019135.1 Pseudomonadota bacterium
CTGTAGCGCCTGTTGCGCCTGCTCAAACTGTTGCTGTGCCGCTTGTTGCGCAGGTTGATCAGCCGCATACTGTTGCTGAGCCTGTTGGCGGGCAACATGATGGGTCACCGTAGTTTGCATCAGCTCAATCAATTTAGCTAATGGCAATTCGTCTAATGTTGCCCATGCCTGCGATTGGAAAAGTTGCTCATCAATATGCTGCTGTGTCCGCTGTTGGTTTACAAGCCTATCTTGTAATTGCTGCTGCTCAATCTGCTGCTGATCGTACGCTTGTTTGGCTGCTCTAAATTGTACTTCTTCCTGTTGTGCCTCTTGTTGCTCGTGTTGCAGTTGCACACTGTCGCGCTCGGCTTGTGCCAATCTTGGCTTCAGTTGGATCAGTTGCTGTTGCCAATCTTGCCATGCTAAGTCGGCCTGCTGGCGTGCAACACTGGCCTGCTGTACAGCATATTCAGCCTGACCCAGCTGCTGCTGACTATCCGCAATCTGCTGCATCAATAGGCTGATTTCACTGTGCAAACTTTTAGCACGTAGATAATCACCGCGCACCTCAGCCACTGCTTGACGCTGTTCGACCTGCTGGCGTGGTGTCCTGCATGCTTGCCAATCAGCTTGGGCAGCATGTTGTGCAACCTGTGCCAGATCGCGTTGCTGGGCAATTTCGGCTTCTCGCTGATACCATGCCTGTTGCTCATTGAGCAGCTTCAACTGCTGCGTGAGATGATCACAGGCTTGCGTTTGTGTGATCAACTGCTGTTCGAGCTGATGACGTGCGCTATCGTCTAGTGGTGTGACCAAGCCATGTTGTGCTTCGAGCTGTTGTTTGGCCTCACGAGCGATTTTGGCTTTTTGAAAGGACAACTTCCCCAACTCAGTATAAATCCCACTGTCGGTCAAACACTCCAACAACGCCGCCCGTTCGCCATCATTAGCTTTTAAAAACGTACTGAACTCCGACTGCGCCAGCAACACCGCACGGGTAAACTGATCAAAATTCATGCCGATCAATTGCTCAATCCGCTCAGCACACTCTTTGGCTTTACTGGCCAGTACCACGTTGTGATCTAAGTCACGCAAGCTGCGCTCAACCGCTTGTAATGCACCATCGGCCTTTAGGTATGCACGTTTCACCCGCCATTCGGCACGATAACGCCCCCCATCCAAACCTTGAAACTCAACCCGCGCAAAGCCCTCTGCTGCGCCACGACTCAACACATTACGCTTATCGCCAAAGCTCAGTTGGTCTTTGACATCCGCCAAACGTCCTTCTTGTCCTAGATGCGCCGTGCGCAACCGCGGCACTTCATTAAACAAGGCCAAACACATCGCATCCAGCAACGTGCTTTTACCTGCACCCGTTGCCCCTGTGATGGCCAACAGCCCTGCATCTTTGAGCGGACTCACGGTAAAATCGATCACATGCGGCTGCTCAGGATTGGCCGCCAAAGAGGCCAGATTACAAACCTCCAAACGTAAAATTTTCATGTCAATCCTTGTCCTGTCGCGACCGAGTCCAACACGGACTTGCCAGATTCAGACTGATCTTGTAACGCCTGTAACAGCCATTCAAAA
Source organism: Pseudomonadota bacterium (assembly GCA_036019135.1). GTDB lineage: Bacteria > Pseudomonadota > Gammaproteobacteria > Pseudomonadales > Moraxellaceae > JAYXXU01. The sequence goes on from JAYXXU010000200.1 coordinate 1,573, forward strand.
TCTGCCAGAACTTGCTCGCTCGGTTGCCCGTATTGCTGCTGCCACAATTGCTCAAACAGTTGTTTGGGTTCAGGCAACTCATGCAAGTTGAATGGATCCGCGCCAATAACTGTTGCGTCAACCTTAAAATCAGGGTGTTGCTCACAGCGTAAACGCAGTAAGCGTGCGCGATGCTCGGGTAAATGTTGATCCAAGATCTGTCGCAGATTGACAGGCGGTGGCTCACCTTGTAATTGCACGCAAATTTCCAACCACGCTTGTTGTGCAAATGGCACATCTGCCGCTGGCCAAGCATACTGCTGAAGCTGCTCAATCAGATTTGGCAAGGTATCTTTAAATTGCAACATCGGCACAGCGCGCGGAATCAGTAACGGCGTCACCTGTAGGGGTTGATCGGACTCAATTTCCACCAACAAGACCTGATGTGGATAATGACGCTCGCTAAACGACAGCGGAATCGGTGAGCCGCTATAACGCACACGTTCTTGGCCAGCGATTTTTTGCGGTTTATGCAAATGGCCTAGCGCCACATAGTCGACCCATTCAGGATATAAACTGACGGATTGCGCCTCTAGCGTACCGATGACCACATTACGCACCGAATCCGACATCTCACCGCCCGACAAATGCGCATGTGACATCAACACCACGGCTTGATCAGGCTGTTTTTGTACCGCGACCTGCGCCAATACTTGAGCATGTAGTGTGGTGATTGCGGCATTGACATCAGGGCTTAATCCATTGGCAGTCACTTCAGCAGCACGCAAATATGGTAACGCCACACACCAGCCCAATACCTGATGATTGCCAGCGTCATCCATGCGCTGGATCGGCACAATCAATTGACTAAAATCAGGCTGATCATCGTGCCATTGCACCCGCCCAACGACCTGTACATTCATTGCGCCCAGTAAGGGTGCAGGCAACTCAATCCGACTGCCCGAATCATGATTACCTGCAATCATGATGATCTGTAGCGCAGGATAATCGCGATAACAGCACGCCAAAAACTCATACAGTTGCCGCTGTGCGCTGATCGGTGGATTGACTGTATCAAAAATATCTCCCGCAATCAGCAATGCATCAGGCTGGTGGATCGCCAGTTGCTGATGCAACCAATCCAAAAACTGCGCGTGCTCAACCTCACGGCTATGATGGTAAAACCGCTGTCCTAAATGCCAGTCAGAAGTATGAATCAATCGCATCAGATTTTTGTGTGTCCAGTTAAAATCAACCATTAGCTTACACGATTGCAGTGGATTGAAGCAGTTCAGCCCCGTATGTCATCACCCATCCTGATAAACAATGCATAGACTGAGGTCTTTTATCGTGATTGGCTGACATAAAGCGTCACCCCAATCTGACAAAAAGCGTCACCCCAATCTGACAAAAAATGACAGGCCAATACCTTATAGCTCCTAAATGACGCATTTTTTGCACCAAAATAATGCGAACTGCATCACACTTTATAAAGCACTGCCAAACTGTACAATCCAACTAAACAATTAAGCTGGCATAAATTTTGCTGAGACTAAAGTGTGACATGGCGCACACTCTGGTTTGATTTACTCAGTGCCAAACTGACATTTTTTGAAAGGAACTCATCATGAACATGTTGCACAAATGGACCGCTTCCGCTGTTTTATTGGCTGGCTTAGCTGCGTTTTCAACCGCCCATGCAGAATCCAGCTTTGTGACAGGTGCAGGCGCAATCAACGCCGATGCGCGCTTAGATTTTCGGATTGTCATCCCCAAATTTATTCGCTTCCAAGTTGGCTCGGTCGGCGCCACAATTGATCTAGTTGACTTCGATGTCCCTGCCGCCAACGTCGGAGATGGCAATGCGATTGCACGTACCAACGGTGGTGCAGTTCCCGTATTACTGCAAAGTAATGCAGGAGATGTGTCGCTGACAGGCACAACCACAGGCGGACTAACCGACGGTGTCGAGTTTATTTCTTTTGACGAAATCACTTCCACCAGCTCAAACGCTGACTTGGCTGCCCCTGTGCTGGTCGATGGTGGCTCCAGTGCAGTGGTCACTGTGACGCCAAACGTCGGTACACGCGTGGTCAATCGGACAGCCAACTGGACGTTTGAATACGAAAACTCCAATTTTGTTGCTGCTGGTACATACGGCGGCGTCAACACCAACAATGGTCGGGTGGTTTACACTGCCGCGCTGCCCTAAGCTATCGTTGTTGTGATGGTTTGCCCTGTGGCTGATGTCACAGGGCATGGTTTTCACACGTCTGGCTATGGCGTTATGACCATCGGGAGTCTAGGATGATCACCCCTCGAATCCACCGCCAGTACGGCGTTCTGTTGTGCTGTGGCTTGATCAGTATGCAAAGCTTGGCATATGTCGTCACCATTAATACGGGCACACGCGCGGTTTACTTACGGGTCGGCGATGGGGTTCGGATTGGCAACAACTACGCCAGCGGGGGCACGATGGCAACTGGCGGGGCGATCAGTCTGGCACAAGTCAGTGTGCCTGCCGCCAGTGTGGGCAATGGTGTACCGCAGCCGATGCTCGGCAATGCTCGGCTCACCAGCGATTATGATGACTTTCTATTTTGTACAGCAGGCCAAATTTATATTGGTGGTTTTTTTCGGTTACCGAACAATGCCAATCAAAACGCCTCGCTCCGAGTCAACGCTCCTGCCAATTTGGTAAATGCCACAGGCGATACGATTCCCATCAGCCAGATCAGTTGGACGATGAGTGGCAGTGGAGATGCACCGCCACATCCCATCGCTAATGGCAACTTCAACGGTGGCCTACAAACCCTTGCCAGCAATTTTTTACGCAATACATGGCGCGAAACCTGTCATAGCTTTCGATATGCCAATACGACGATCCCTGCTGCGGGCACTTACAACGTGCGCGTACTCTACACGTTGTCCTCACCATGACTCTGCATCTGTCACAACATCACCTACTTCGTGTCTGGCTGGTCACGCTTTGCCTACTGTTTACCAGCGCATCAAGCCCTGCTCGCAGCTTTGCAGTGGACGATAGCCGTAGTCAGGTACTAGGTGGGGTTATTCCGATGCAATGGGAGCATTTTTTTCCTCGTGCTGGACAACCAGATCGCTTGGTCGGTCAAATCAGCGTGCGCGTCCATCTGGATGTCAGTCCGTGGCAAGGTCAGGTAGCACGGATCTATCACACACTCCCCCACTATCCAAATGGGCCATTTGAAGTGGAATGGCGTAGTCAAGGGACGCTCCTGCATGGCCAACTGCGTGATGGCGAGCGCACATTAATCTATCACGGACGAATTGATCAACCGAGCCTCGAAGACACATTGTGGATCAACATTTGGGCAGATGGCCAACGTCTGTCTCGAGCACAGCCTTTAGCATTTTCGTTTGAAATTGAACTGGAGTAGATCAATATGCCACAGCTCTCCTTGAGTCTCTTATTCTGTGGTCTATGCAGTCTGCTGATGTCACAGACCAGCGCTGCATTTTCAGCTTTGGTCAGTCCACCACGCATCGAGGATCAAGCACGATCAGGTCGGGTCTACCGCAATATCATTGAAATACAGAATGTCGCTGATCAAGCCACGACCTATCAGATCAAAACCAATGACTGGTCATTGGATGCAGCAGGGGGAGTGGTGTTTAGCGATGCGCTGGCGGCGGATAGTTGTCGGCCTTGGGTCGGCATTGAGTCCAATCAGATCACGCTCGGGGCACAGGCACGTTATCGTTATCGCTTCGAAGTCGATGTGCCCGAAAACACCCCAGCACAACAGTGCCGATTTGCCCTGATGATCGAAGGTGAGCCACAGCAAGTCAAAGGCTCACCAGCACCGATTGCGGGACGGATTGGGGTGATCATTTATCTCAACATCAATGGCGCACAAGCAGAGTTGATGGTGCAAAGCGCCAGTACCCAAACCCAAGACCAACATCTGGTGCCGATGTTACAGGTACACAATCAAGGCAACGCGCATGGCCGACTTGAAGGCAGTTTGACTGCAACTGATGCTGACGGCCGAACTGTGCAACTTGCACCCAGTGCAGATCCGATTTTGCCGCAAAAGACGCGTGCCATCGCACTCTATCCTGTGATGCCACCACATGCACCCGAGGATGCCGCCGCACCACAATTGCGTGCGCCTCTACAATTGGACGGCACACTAGAATGGCAAGGCAAACCCATTCCTGTGCGGCTTAGCACCACACCATGATGCGCTATCGTCGGGCGGGGTCACTGCTACTGGGGGTCATGGCGACCACCCTGCAAGCGGCAGAAGTGCCTTCGCCCGAATCTTATGCCGATTATCAAGATCGGATTTTATCCAGTGAACGCTTGGCCATCTTTGTGGAGGATCAACCTGCACACAATGAGACAGGCTTGCCCCGCAGCCTAAACCTTGAGTGGCTAACCGCCTATAGCGCGGTCAATGACCAGACCCGAACAGATCATGGACTCAACTTACAAGCCTACTGGCAAACCGAACAGCTTGGGCAGTTTTCACTGGATGCAACAGGGTTCTATCAGCAGCCATCTGCTCACGACACTCAATCTGAATGGGCAGGGCGAGTGACACTATGGCAACGCCAGTTTTTTTTGAATGATGACTGGCTGAGCAGTCATGGGATGGGTGTACTCACCACCCTATTGCCGCAGATCACACGCAACACCTCGCGGATTTTTTTACCAACCTTTGGGCTATTTGGTATGCGCGGTGAACTGGAGCAACGCCAATCAGGACAACAACTACAATGGGCGATTGGACAGACGGGGCGACTTGATGGTCGCCAAGTGGCTGCCTTTGAGTGGGGCGATGGGCAGGTGTACGCCTTCAACTGGCAACAACCGATCAGCCCTGATTGGAACGTGGCCATCGCACTGCTCCACACCAATGACCCTGCCGTTAACCCAACCCAGCCATCTGCGGCCACCCGACAGACAACAGCGCAAACCGCATTGCTCAGCATGGGCTGGCAACGCCCGCAGCAGTCGATTCAATGGAATCTATTGCACAGCACCACAGAGCAGCAGCACCAGACGGGACTTTGGATCGATGCACAACATCGACAGCGCTATACAGCCCACCAGTACGGCTGGTACTACCTACCGCCTGATCTGAATTGGGCGGGGCTAGCCATGCAGCAAGATGCCTACGGCAGCTACTATCGCTTCCATCAGCAACGCTTAAAATGGTCGATCAGTGGCGGCCTAGACTCTCTACAGTCGGTCAGCGGGCAACAGTTTGAGGGGATATATGCCAATAGCTTCGCCCGTTATCAGGCCAGCTCACGCACAGGCTACGGTGGGGGCATCACATGGCGTGGCGCCAAATCAGATGATGCCTACAGTGCCCAAGCATTTTGGGATCAGCGGCATGCCTACGGCCAAACCCGCAGTCAGCTTGATTACACGCACGCACCACAACAGCAGTTTGAAAGCCTGACGCTCAACGTTGACCACGCACTGGCACTACAGCAAGGACAACACCTTTCATTGTCGGCGGGTTATCAGCAGCTTAAACAGTCACAGCAATCTGATCAGTTGGTGAATTTGAGTGCGTATGGCAGCCTGCCCCTCAACCATCGACTCACTATCGATGGTAGCGCACGCTGGTCACACAGTCTGCAACAGCAACGTCAGTCGATTGGCATGAATCTCACCGCCAACTGGCAAATCAAACCCAACTGGCAGCTTTCCACCACCCTATACCAAAACCAATCCCGCTTCGAACCTGAGCTGATCCTTGATCCGCTACAACCCAATACCACCGTGCCGACCAGCACACAAAAAGACCTCTCCGTGTTATTACGGCTGCGCTATCAACAACGTGCAGGAACAGCACAACAGGTGTTGGCAGGATCGGCCCGCGACCCCGTTGGCAGCATTCAAGGCAGTATTTTTTTGGATGACAATCAAGACGGCATCCGCAATGCCAACGAACGTGGTGCCGCCCAAGTCACGGTGATTCTCAATGATGTGTATAGCGTGCTGACCGATGATCAAGGGCGATTCGAGTTTCCACTGGTCGCCACAGGCACACACCAACTTCGAGTCGTTCAGGATCAACTGCCGTTGCCATGGCATTTTAGCGATGGCCAGCATCAAGCGAAAGTTCAAGTGCAAGTCCGCCAAGCAACACAGGTTGATATTCCTGCCATTCGCATGCGCTGAATCAACTACCAAACATCGATTCACAACAGCTATTTTTTAGGTAAAAAAATACCCCAAACCGTGTGAGTGGATTTGGGGCATGGTTTAAACGTCAGTGTTGATCAATCATTGCGCTTGATTTGACCCGTCTTTAAGCGATGCAAAAAGCCGTCGATCTCTTGCCGCACAATCGGCAGTAAAAAGTACAAGCCCAACACGTTAAAGAACGCCAAAATAAAGACCAGTGCATCAGACAAATCAATCACCGAATCCAAACTCATCGCAGCAGCAACCACACTGATGGCACAAAAAACCAGCTTGTACAGCATGGCTGTTTTTTCACCGAACAAGTATGTCCAGCCTTTTAGGCCATAATATGACCACGACAACATGGTCGAAAATGCAAACAGCACAATCGAAATGGTCAAAATCACATCAAACCCTGGCAATACCGAGTTAAATGCATTCGAGGTCATCACCGCACCTGCCACGCCTTGTTGCAAGTACGCACCCGTGACAATAATCACCAACGCCGTCATGGTACAGATGACCACTGTATCAATAAATGGCTCTAACAGCGCCACTAAGCCTTCGGTGCTTGGCTCGTCGGTTTTGACCGCCGCATGTGCAATCGGGGCAGAACCAAAGCCTGCTTCATTCGAGAATGCACCGCGTTTTAAGCCCTGCATTAATGCCCCAATAAAGCCGCCAAACCCTGCTTCAGGCGTAAATGCACCTTTGATAATCATGGCAAAAGCAGCAGGAATCTGCTCAATATGCATGCCCAAAATCACCAACCCAGCCGCCAGATAAGCCACGACCATGAACGGCACCAGCACACCCGTCACCCGCGCAATACTCTTGATCCCGCCGATAATCACCAGCGCACAAACCACCCCAAAGCCAATCCCAAACAGATAAGCACCTTCGGTGATTTGGAACTGATTCATCAGTTGTGAAGTGGCTTGGTTGACCTGAAACAAGTTACCAATCCCAAACGCTGCAAATGCCAAAATCACCGCGGCAGTCGCCCCCATGATCTTGCCAAATCGCGGAAAACCACGTTCGGCCAGCCCTGCCTTGAGGTAATACATTGGGCCACCCGACACCGACCCATCAGGATTGATCTGACGATACTTGACCCCGAGCGTACACTCCACAAATTTGGTCGCCATGCCGAACAGCCCCAGCATGATCATCCAAAATGTCGCACCTGGTCCACCGATGGAAATCGCAACCGCAACACCTGCAATGTTCCCCAAACCGACTGTCGCTGCCAACGCAGTACTTAAGGCTTGAAAATGGGTCACCTCACCTTGATCAGTCTTGCGGCTGAAGCGGCCACGCAAGGCCTGAATCGCCAGACCGAACAGGCGAAACTGAATAAACCGAAAATAAATGGTACAAGTGATCGACGCAATCGCCAGCCACATCACAATCCACAAAATCTCAGTACCAGGGATTTTGCCAAACACAATCGGCACAATCGCATTGGCCACTGGCTCAAAAATCGAACGAATCAGCGCATCAATGCCACCGACCGCCCCCGCATCAGCCGCCAGTGCGGCGGGTGACAATAGCAGCAATAATGCTGCCCACAACAGATTGGGCATACCTAAGAACCTCATTTTAAATTGATCATGATCCATGCACACAGCGGTGATGTGGAACGAAAACCATTGCTAAAAAGACACTTGCACATCGACATACAAGCAACTGATCAACACAGCAGTGGGGATTTGGGTCTCGCTATCCTTTGTCACGACAAGGCGTGTGCTTGTTATCCTGTTCACGCCTTAAACGATTTGGTGCGAGAGGGACAATCATCTCCTTCTCGCACCAAATCCGATCACACTGTAGCACTGCCCTTGATTTTGTGTAAATAAGCAGAAAACATGCCACCTATACCGTTTGGCAGCGGAGATGTGCTCCAATCAGATCAGGCGGATGCTACGGACAGGCGGCGCAGGGTGAGCGCTGACGACAAGGTATCAATCTGAATGGAATAGCGCTTTTAGTCTGATCAGGCTAAAAGCGCATATTTGCACTCCGTCAAGACTTAGGTCGGTAGCTCATAGTTTTGGATATAATCCATCATTTCGAACATCTCTACATGAGAATCTTTATACCGAAGATATTTTTTCCTGAACATTTCCGCGAGCACAGGCAGCAAGTTTGGCTGAAAAAGTTTGACATACATCAGGTAGCAAACGCACATGCTATCACGCATCTGAAACCGAAAAATATCGTCTAACTTAATTTTCATATCTAGACTTTCTTTAATTACCATTAAAAAATCCTCAACATCATGAATATCAGAGAGAGCTGCCTGTGAGGCGTATTTTAATTCTTCGATTTGATCAAAAAGATCTGCCCAAGTACTATACTCATAAACAACATTTTTATGAATTCTGGGGACAGAGTAAATGTGATTTAATCTTCCTCTATAATCAAACAAATCAAATTCTGCCAGAATCGAAAGTGGCTGTATACCTCTCTCAAAATATTGTTTGAACTTTTCGTCAGTATGCTGTAAAAATTCATTAACTTGAAGTGCTTCTTCATGGCGTACAGAAAGATAATTATATAGCCCAACACGTCCGATCCCCCGCTCCAGCATAACCGCCCAAACATCCAAAATAAGTTCAAATTCAACATTCCCTACTTTTTTGATAGGGATAATAAAAATCTTTCTATCCTCTTCAAAACCAAATTCAATCCCTTTTGTTGTGAAGTATGCTTTGACATATTCTACTACCATTTTGGAAGCCTTAATATCGCAATCATCATCTCTCATCGAGTACTGATCCCAATCGATCAGGTCATTGTGCTTAACTAAGCCCTCTGCGATTAAAGCTTGACGGTAGATTTTCATAAATTGAATATGGGCATCACCGGGTATATCATATATAGTATTTTTATATAGTTCAGGAAATCTACTTGTGAGCACCCTATCCCGCACAGGTAGGATATAAAAATCACCTGCTGCATTGTAGGTCACCATATGATACTGACGGGCTAGCATCATCACAAAATACGCCAAGATGGTAAATTTTGAGGGTTGCTCTGGTACGTTGATGGTTAGGACTGCTGTAGATTGCTGGTGAAACTGCTCAGATAAATCGTGTAGATAGGCATTCATCCATGGATGAACGTTGGATAGCATATCCGCCAGCTCTTGTAAGTCCTCGGCAAATGCTAAAGTATTTTCAGTTGGACTGCACTGCTTTTGCTGTAGTCGTGCACGCTGCTCGTTAGTGTCAATAAGGTCTAAGATACCGGCGCTAGAGTTTTGCACCAGCACAGAAAAAGCCTGTGTATCCCACACCTGTAAGCCGTATGTAATAGCCATATTTTAACTCCATCTGTATAGCAGAAAGGGGGATCTGATGATCCCCCGTATTGTTTTTCCATCGCTAAATCTACCACGCAAAACCAAACAACCAAATGATTTTTATAAAAATACCATCCTATTTTATCGACCAGATAACAGACGCGCCCGCAGATGATCATATGTCCAATTGAACGCATAGGTATATGGCAAAAAGGCTAACAAAAAGCCAATGTCCAACCAAAAGGCATGCCAGAGTGATACGTCCAACCACCATGCCGCCAGTGGTACAATCGCAATCACCAAGCCGCCCTCAAACAACAATGCATGCAACACACGGATTTTTACGGTACGCGCCCAATTCATCCGTGCAGCCCAACCATCGAACAGCCAGTTAAACAGCATGTTCCACAGCATCGCAATCGCTGAAATTGCAGCCGTTAAAATCCCCGTATGCAACAATGAAAATCCCAAAAACCATGCGGCAATCGGCGTAAAAATAATAATGCCAAACACCTCATAGCACAGCGCATGAAACACCCGCTCCTTGAGCGAACGCTGGAGTGAATCAGCCACCTGTGCCTGTTCAACCGTCTGCATCGATACATTGCTCATGATCAACACCCCAATCTCTATGTCATCTGAACGATGGGGCTATTGTCATCGATTAAACACTTAGATTAAACTTAATCACTATCGAAAAAATTGATACTTCTAACATGTCGATTTCAACCGAAGCCCTACTGACCTTTACCCATGCCGCACAACTTGGCTCATTTAGTGCGGCTGCCCGACGACTAGGCAAACAACAATCGACCATCAGCACCAGCATCGCCAATCTCGAAGCCGATCTCAATCTCCAGTTGTTTGACCGCAGTTGCCACAAACCACAGCTCACTGCGGCAGGCCGATTGATTTTGGTACAAGCCGAACGTGTCTTGGCGGCAGAAGCTGCCCTGACCGAAACTGCCCAACAACTCAGTGCAGGACTAGAGCCAGAGTTTAGTCTGGTGTTATCAGATACCTATCAATCTGATCATTTTGAAACCATCATGCGGGAATTTTCGGAGCGTTTTGGGATTGTGAACTTTCGTTGCCAAATCGCCGAACAAGCCGAGTTGGTGCAATTGGTACAAAGCGGTGCAGCACAGTTGGGCTTAGTTGCTACCCAAAATCAATACCCAGCCGACATTTCGGCCATGACTCTACAAGAGCGCTCATTGATTGGCTGTTATGCTTATCATCGTCATCCTCTAGCACAGCGCGCTCAGCAACAGCGCCTGACCCGCCAAGACTTGGCCGAACATCGCGAGCTGCAACTGAGTCAGCCTTTACATGAGCTACCACAAGTGGCCACCCGCCAACAATGGCAAGCACCGACCTATACCATGTTGCTCGAAATGCTAATGCTTGGTGTCGGTTGGGCAAGTTTGCCGCGCTGGATTGTGCAGCGCTATGCGGCAGATCAGGTGGTTGAGTTGGAGATTGACGGCTGGCCAGTCGAACTCTCGGTCGATGCGATTTGGTCACGCCAATACCCTTTGGGTCAGGCTGGCCGGTGGCTACTGGAGCAAATGCGTGCCGCCTAATTCATTACGCCCACCTCGATTGCAGGCAACGCTACACCCGTTGTCACCGCCCTACGCCGATCTGCTTGCTATGCTCAATGCACTCCAGCGGCACTATCCGTCGAGCCAGTGCATCGGACTGGATGATTTTACAGCAGGGCAGTTTTTACAGTGGCAATCCCAGCAGATCTTGCCCGCAAGCTTGCAACACAGTCATCCCAAGCGTCAGACCGAGTTTTTGGCAGGTCGGTATTGCGCACAACACGCTTTGCAACAGCTCGGCCATCCGATCCAACACTTGCTTGCTCGCCAGACCAATGGGCAAGTCGATTGGCCAATCGGTTACACAGGCAGTATCAGCCATCATCGCGGTCACGCGATGGCATGGGTGGCGCGCAATCAAGATCATCAAGCACTAGCATTGGATGTGGAGGGCTGGTTACAGCCACATCAAGCCGTACGACTTTGGCCGCGTCTCAGCACCCTGACCGAGATGCAGCTTGGAGAGCAATTGGGTTATTGCCCCGCCACATGGCTGACCGTGATTTTTTCGGCCAAAGAAACACTGTATAAACTACTGGCTCACCAAACAGCGCGTGTGATGCCGTTTTTGAGTGCTACGCTTATCAGCGCACAGATTCTGCCAGATCGACTACAGCTTGGCCTGCAACTGAGCGTGGACTGGACTGACCTGTGGGTACAAGGCTCAACGGTTGAAGTGATCGCCTATGGCTCTCCCCACCTGCTGCTGACTGCAGCACAACTATCCTCGCTTCCTCCTGACGATTTGTAGCCTATTGAGACGCATCCCATGTCACTTGCCACCACGCCACCAAATCAGATTACCCTGACGCCATTCCTGTTGGTATTGATGGCCGTGGCAACGGGTCTGGCCGTGGCCAGCAACTACTATGTTCAACCCTTACTGCATACTTTGATGCAGGCGTTTGGTTTAAGTAATGCTGTTGCGGGGTGGTTGGTCACCACGGCGCAATTGGGCTATGCCTTGGGCTTGCTGTTGTTGGTGCCGTTGGGCGATCTGTTTGATCGGCGCAAATTAATTGTCAGCATGAATCTGCTGACGATTGCAGGGCTACTGACCATTGCCTTTTCACCCAATGCAAGCTGGCTGTTTACAGGTGCAGTACTCACAGGCTTATGTTCGATTAGCGCCCAAATCCTCGTACCCTTTGCCGCCACACTTGCCCCCGAAGCACAACGTGGGCGCGTGGTGGGAGTGCTGATGAGTGGACTGCTATTGGGGATTCTACTCGCGCGTACCGTTGCAGGCGCATTGGCCAGTTTGGGCGATTGGCGGCTGGTATATTGGTGCGCTGCTGTCGCCATGCTGTTGGTGACCTTTGCACTGTTTTATCGGCTGCCGAGCGAATCCAGCAAACCGAGCGTGCGCTATCGCCAATTGATTCAATCGGTCTTTATGCTCTTTCAGCAAGAGCGCTTGCTACGTCTACGCGCACTGTTGGGCGCGATGGCATTTGCATGTTTTAGTATTTTATGGACAGCACTCGCTTTTTTGCTGAGCAGTCCGCCCTACCAATACGGTGAGGGGCTGATTGGATTATTTGGCCTGCTTGGAGTTGCAGGCGTGATGGCGGCCAATCTTGCGGGTCGGTTGACCGATCATGGCCGCAATGATCTCTCGACCAGCCTATTTCTGATCGCCCTCTTGATCAGTTGGTTGGCGCTTTATTTTGCCAGTAGCAGTTTGATCGCCTTGGTGATCGGTATCTTACTGTTAGATCTGGCCGTTCAAGGCGTACATATCAGCAATCAGAGTATCTTGTATTCGATTCGACCAGAATCACGCAGTCGCATGACCTCCGCCTATATGACCAGTTATTTTGGTGGCGGCGCAGTGGGATCATTGGCCTGTGGCTGGGTCTATCAGCACAGCGGCTGGCACGGGGTGGTTGGGCTGGGGGCAGGTTTTGCGCTGGTCGGGTTGTTGATTTGGCTGCTCACGCTGAGACAGCAACAGGCAGCAGGCCATTCCTAGGCTGCCCATATTGCCTACCCAATCACACCCGTCTGGCTTAGGCCATAGCGACTCTTTTTGCCTGTTGTGGCTGACTGGGCAAGCTATGCCGCAGAATCCGCCAGATCACTTGCCCAAACTGCTTAGCAAAACTCCCCGTGTTGTAATGAATGCCATAACGCTGGCAAATTTCCTGTACCTCTGGTGCAAGCGCAGCATAACGGTGCGCTGGGATATCAGGGAACAAATGATGCTCAATCTGGTGGCTCAGGTTGCCCGACAGCAAGTTGAGCAGTCGTCCACCCGTCAAATTCGAAGAGCCGCGAATCTGCCGATAGTACCAATGCCCACGACTTTCGTTTTCCAGCACCGACTTGGGGAAAATTTCAGCATCTTCGGTAAAATGACCACAAAAAATAATGCTAAATGTCCATACATTGCGAATGCCATTAGCAGCAAGATTGCCCAAAAACACCGGAATAAACGATGGCCCCGCAATCAACGGAAAAAATACATAGTCTTTAAACAACTGTTTGCGTATTTTGGCACGCACTGGCGCATACTCTAACGCAAGCTGTTGTTTGGTTTTTTTGCCTTTAAAATATTTACCCAGCTCTAAATCTTGAATCGCCACGCCCCATTGGAACAGCAGCGCAAAAATTACCGCATAAATCGGCTGCCCCAAAAAGAACGGACTCCAGCGCTGCTCAGGAAACAGCCGCAACAGACCATAGCCGACATCATCATCCACCCCTTTGATATTGGTAAAGGTATGGTGCATGTAGTTGTGGGTTTTGCACCAATTGGCACTCGTGCCGACAATATCCCACTCGTAGCTTTTGGCATTCAGGCTGGGGTCGTTCATCCAGTCATACTGGCCGTGCATGACGTTGTGTGCGACCTCCATGTTTTCCAAAATTTTAGCCAAACCCAGTAAGCCTGTGCCTGCCAACCATGCCGGCGGAAACCAACCCAGCATTAAGAGGCCACGCCCCGCAAACGCGCTATACCGCACCATCGACACGACCTTGCGAATATACTTGGCATCAGCTTCACCCAGATCTGCCAAAGTGCGCTGGCGAATCGCATCTAGCTCAAGCGCAAGTTGATCAAGCTCAGCCTCACTCAGCGAACGAGTTTTGGCAACTTTGGGCAAACGGAATTTTGGTTTTTTCAGTAGCATAATGGCGATCCTTTTTAGCAAGTTTGGGGATGTTTATAGGTCAAGTACCAGATCGGTTTTGGCTGTGCTGACACACACACGCAACGCCGAATCAGCGTCATGTTGTTGATGGCGATCTATCAGATGCTCCGTCGTGCCTGATAGCTTGGCACAGGCGCAGGTGTTGCATAACCCCATCCGACAGCCGCTGGGATGCGCAATGCCCGCTGCTTCTAATGCGCTCAAAATCGACTGGCCAATGGGCACATGCAGCGTACGTTGCTGCCGCTGGAGCGTGACTGTCACCTGCTGGTCACTGACTGCAATAGACTGTACTGGTGGTGCAAACGCTTCAATTTGCCATTGATGGACATTTGGTAGGCTTGCTTGTGCGGTCTGCACAAAATCCGCCGAACCGCAGGCTAATACATGTGACTGATCCAGATCACTCAGGTCAGCAAACTGTTCAGCGTGGATGCGACTTTGCTGCTCGTGAGCTTGAATCGCGCGCTCTTGGGTCAAATACAACTGGAACGAAAAATTCGGCTGTATCTGCTGTAAACACAATAACTCCTCAACGAAGCACGCCTGCTCACGCCGACTGACCCAGTAACGCAACTGAATGGGACGCGCATCAGGCTGTTGTTGCCACGCCCGTAACAAGCTGATCATCGGGGTAATGCCACTGCCCGCTGCAAGCAAGACGATCGGCCGTTGATCCTGAGGCAACTGCAATGCACCAAACGGTGATCCTAGCTGTACGATGTCACCGATCTTGGCTTGTTGCGTCAGCCATGTACTGAGCTTGCCACCCTCAACCTGCTTGATCGTGATACTCAAATGCTTTGGCCGATCCGACAACACACTCGGACTGTAGCTGCGCTCGACCCACACACCATTGACTTGCGCTCGTACTGCCATATGCTGCCCTGCTTTGGGCATTTGCACATGTCGATTAGTCTTCAGCGTCAAGGTGACGCTACCTTCAGCACTGATCTGACGGCCAACAACTTGTGCCAATGCCTGATCAACTGACCACAGCGGATGTAGCTGACTACTCCAAAAATTTAACAAATCAGAAGGCAATGTATCTCGTACTAAACGACGTAAACTGGGCTGAGTGGCTAAAGCTGGGCTAGACATGGCGACCTCATCGGGTGAAGCAAGCAGCTAAATAAAGAGCTAAGCAAGCACTGGTTGAATTTATTATACATATGTATAGACAGTTGTATATTATCTTTTGTGAATTTTTCAGCCTATAATGTACATTGTTTACTGATCACGCCCAATCATCATGAGTCTGCCCGAATCTACTGCCCTACCGATCACATCACCGTTGTTGGGACTGCGCACCCCGCAAGGCCGTCGTGTGTCTATTAGTCGAGAGGAGCTGATTGATGCAGCACTACATTTGGTTGGACCACACCGCAGCATTTCCAATATTAGTTTGCGCGAAGTAGCGCGTGAAGCAGGGATCGCGCCGAATAGCTTTTATCGACACTTCCGTGATGTGGATGAACTAGCGATTGCTTTGATTGAGCGAGCAGGCACGGAGTTACGCAGTATTATTGGTGAAGCACGACAACGCGCCTCACCTGAGCGTAGCGTGGTACAGTCGTCGATGGAAGTGTTCATGGAACAGTTGCGCGCAGAACACGGCTATCTGCAATTGTTGCTGCGTGAAGGCAAAGTCGGTTCGGTGGCTTTTAAGCAAGCAGTCGATCAGCAGTTGTGTTTTTTTGAGCAAGAATTACAAGTCGATCTGGTACGTTTAGAGCAAGCACAAGGCCATCAATTGCATTCGCCAGAATTGGTGGCCAAAGCCATTACCCGTTTGGTGTTTGCGATGGGAGCAAGTGCCGTGGAGCAAGATGAAGCTGGCCAAGCTCAGGTATTGGCACAAACCGTCGATATGCTGCACATGATTATTATCGGTTCGCGGGCGATGGTGGCTCACGCCGCACAGTGATCGGCATTTGGTGTAGAATCCCCGTTTTGCAGCATCGTATGGGTTCTGCAAAATAACGAACTCAACTCAAGGGGCAAACATGCGCGTGTATGGACTTGGTTTTTTGACGGATACGCAACTGTTCGAGCATGTCAAAGCCACTGTTGAAAAATATCGCTCTTTGATTGACTTAGCAGCTTTTAATAAGAACATTATCGATCCCATCAAGCTGACGTTTGATTCTAAAATCTATCAGAAGAGCATTGCCGAAACGATTGAAATTGAAATCGTACGCCAACTGGATAAATCTAATAACAATCATATCGGCTATTTTCACCAGAACATCTTTCGCTATTTTGACGGCTGGGACGTTCCGACCACAGGATACGATGTGGTGAACTCGACTCGACAAATCTACGTCGAGATGAAAAATAAACATAACACCATGAACTCATCCTCTAGCCAAAAAACCTATATGCGCATGCAAAACACGGTATTGAGCAATCCTCAAGCACAATGCTTGCTGGTCGAAGTGATTGCCAAAAAAAGCCAAAACCTCCCGTGGAATGCCAGCCTAGATGGCAAAAATGTTTCCCACCCAAACATTCGCCGTGTGTCGATTGATCAGTTTTATCACATCGTGACAGGTGATGCTTTAGCGTTTCGTCGTCTATGCGAAGTTTTGCCGCTGGTGATTGAAGACGTGATTGCAGCCATTCAGATTGATCATCTGATCCAAAATTCGGTCATTGATGAACTGAATATTCAAGGCAGCGACGATTTACTCAAAACGATTTACTTGACGTCTTTTGGACGCTATCAAGGTTTTGATCAATTTGGTTGGGGTGCAATCGTAGAATGAATATGCAACTTTCAATGTTTGATGATCAACTCACCCAAGATCACCCACAAAAGCCCACATCGATTGAGCTGTTCGCAGGTGCGGGTGGCCTAGCACTGGGATTAGAGCGTGCAGGCTTTGCACATATCCTGCTCAACGAGTTTGACAAATCTGCCTGCGCAACACTGCGTCATAACCGTCCAGATTGGCAGGTTCTTGAACAGGATGTGCAATCGGTTGATTTTTCGATGTATCGAGATCAGATTGATGTGGTATCAGGTGGTTTTCCATGTCAGGCATTTTCGTATGCGGGGCATGGTGCAGGCTTTAATGATATTCGTGGCACGATGTTTTTTCAGTTTGCCCGTGCCGTGCAAGAGATTCAACCCAAAGTCCTGTTGGCCGAAAATGTACGTGGTCTCCTCAATCATGACGGTGGCCGCACGCTACAAACGATCCAGCGTATTTTGACTGACCTTGGCTATAGGCTAGAACCTGTCCGCGTGCTCCACGCCAAGTATTACCGTGTTCCGCAAAAACGCGAACGGTTGTTTTTGATCGGAGTTCGAGAGGATCTGTCTGGCCAATTCGTCTGGCCGACACCAGAAGCCCGCGAAATGACCATGCGCGATGCGTTATTTGCAGGTGAACTGTATCCAACCGATGTGCCAGCTTCTATCGGCCAGCAATACCCCGATAAGAAAAAAGCAGTGCTGGATCTCGTACCTGCTGGCGGTTATTGGCGGGATTTACCTGATGAAATTCAACGTACTTATATGAAAAAAAGCTATTTTTTAGGCGGTGGCAAAACAGGGATGGCTAGACGTTTATCATGGGATGAACCAAGTCTCACATTGACCTGCTCACCCTCACAAAACCAAACCGAACGCTGTCATCCTGATGAAACCAGACCACTGACTGTCCGCGAATATGCCCGCATTCAAACGTTCCCTGACGACTGGGAATTTATGGGCAGTATGTCGAGTCAATATAAACAAATTGGCAATGCCGTGCCTGTCAACTTGGCATATGCCGTGGGTACACAACTCAAAGCATTACTTGAACGCTTAGACTGTAACGACGAAATCCAAACCGCCGATACAGTCCAACGTCAGTCCCTCATCAGCGACTAAACGCCAACGCTTCACCACGACACTCGTCTTGGACTTGGCCGTTTTGCCACGCGATCTGACCCGACACGATGGTGGTGTCTACTGTGTAATGAAACGCCTCATGCACAAACGGTGTCCAGCCACAATGCGCCAGCACTGGCTGATCTTTGACCGCAATCGCAATCTCATGTCGCTTGACCAGCACCAAGTCCGCCCAATAGCCCTCACGGATATAACCACGATCTTTGATCTGAAACAGATCTGCCACCCGATGGCTATTTTTTGCAACCATGAGCTCCAGCGGCATCACGCCTTGCTCGACCAACTCTAACAGTGCTGGCAAAGTATGTTGTACCAGCGGCAAGCCTGACGGCGCTTTGCTGTAAGGATTTTGTTTTTCTTCCCTTGTATGCGGCGCGTGATCCGTGCCAATCACATCAATGCGGCCATCTACTACAGCCTGACGCAATGCCTGACGGTCAGCCATGCCTTTAATCGCGGGGTTGCACTTGATCAAATGCCCCAAGGTCTGATAGCTGCTTTCTTCAAACCACAGATGATGTACGCAAACCTCGGCAGTAATCCGCTTCTCGGCTGTCGGTTTGGCCTCAAACAACTCAAGCTCTTTGGCTGTGGTCAAATGCAGTACATGCAAGCGTGTGTCGTATTTTTTGGCCAAACCCACTGCATAAGAAGATGAACGATAGCATGCCTCATGATCACGAATCACGGGATGCAGGTGCGCGGGAATGTCGTCGCCATACTCAGCTTTATAGCGTTGTTCATTGGCAGTGATGCTCGGGGTATGCTCACAGTGAGTCAACAAAATCGTCGGCACTTCAGCGAACAGCCTCTCTAAAATCTTCGGATCATCGACCAACATATTGCCAGTGGACGCGCCCATAAATACTTTTACACCCGACACGCTGTTCGGATCGAGTCCCGCCACAATGTCGATATTGTCGTTACTCACACCAAAGTGAAAGCCATAATTGGCCACGCTGACTGCTGCGGCACGTTGTTTTTTGGCTTCTAACGCTTCGACATTTAAGGTTGGTGGATTGGTGTTCGGCATGTCCATAAAACTGGTAATCCCACCTGCAACCGCTGCACGCGATTCGGTGGCAATACTGCCCTTGTGTGGCATACCTGGATCGCGAAAATGCACCTGATCATCAATCATACCGGGCAGCAAATATTGACCTGAAGCGTCGATTTCAATGTCCGCCGCCGCATCAATACGGGGTGCAATTTTGGCAATTCGTCCTTGTTGAATCAGGACATCCGCATCAAATTGTTGACCTTCATTGACGATACGCGCATGACGAATCAAAATACTGGAAATGGGCTGGGCTGACATGGGACATCTCTGGTTAAATCAATTGTTAAACTATACGCGCAAACCCTGTGTCGCCCAAGTCGAAGCCTTGTTTTTTTAAGGTTTTGCACACAAAATCAACACGATTTTATCGGCAACGCGCAAGACAAAGTCATTCAAATATCTTGGCGTGGCGTGCATCAAAAAAACCCTCAAATCCAACGCCAAGCTGTGTTAAGTTTCCTGAGCAGAAACAATACAGCGTAGGATTGGCATGGATACGTTACTCAGCCTTCGGGTATTTCGTGAAATCGTCGAATGCAAAAGCTTCGTCGCGGCAGCAGATCGGCTGAACTTATCCACGGCGATGACCAGCAAACACGTGTCACGACTCGAACAAGATCTCGGCGTGCGCTTACTCAACCGCACCACGCGACATCTCAGCCTGACTGAAGCAGGACAGATCTATTATGATCAATGCTGCGAAGCGCTGGATATCTTAGAAAATGCCAGCCAAGCGATTGGACAGGCCGTCACCGAACCACGCGGCACGCTGCGGGTGACTGCACCGATCTGGCTCGCCAATACTTATTTTGCCGCCCTGATGACGGAATATCATCAGCGCTTTCCTGATGTCGTCGTGGAAATGGTGCTGGAAAATCGACACGTCAATCTCACCGAAGAAGGCTATGATTTGGCCTTACGCGCCACCTATGACCCTGCCCCCAACCTGATTGCCCGCCCACTAACACCCGTTGAATTTGTGTTGGTCGCCGCACCGCACTACCTCGAACAACACCCACCGATTACCGAACCGCGCCAGATCGAACAACATGCGATGATTTTACCGACCTATGTATCGATGGAAAAAATCACGATCGATACGCCAACAGGTGAAGTTAAAATTCACCACAATGCCGTGTTTCGCACCAATGACAATGCTTTGGGATTGGAGTTGGCACGGACAGGGATCGGCATGACCTACCTACCGTTGTGGATGGCTAAAAATGACTTGGCAACGGGACGTTTATTGCAAATCTTACCCGAACAAGCGTTTTTTGCACCGACACTGTATGCTGTGTATACCAGCCGTAAATACCTCACACCCAAGGTCAGAAGCTTGATTGATTTTTTGGTCGAAAAATTAGTCGATCAGCCGAAACCGATCTAAGCCAAAACCTGTATAAAATAAAGTCGCATTCGGCAGCCTGACGCATCAAAGGCTGCCAAATTTTCTGCATAATCAATGCGGTTATTTTTATCTACTCAAGGGTACTTGCAACCACCAAATCAGACTGCTCACAACCCGCTCGTTGATCTAAGGGCTGGGCTTGTAGGCCACCGACACCTGCGACATCAGGTGTCAGAAGCGGGTAAATATTACCAAACACATTGCGAGCAGCACCCAAGAGTGGCGGTTGCTGCCCCAGATCAGCCTCATTAGGCAATGCTTGTCCCAACACCACACAAGTATCTTGGTATGGTTCACTTGGACGTTGTTGCGCCTCTGACTGCTCAACAGTCACTACCAATTCCGCAGAGATATTGGGTGCGATATTAGACGGGTCTGTCTGATCAGGATCTGGCCGAGTACCACCTCCAGTATTGCCGCCATCTGTCCCGCCATTGCCTGTCTCTGGTGTGGTATCAAACGGGCGATCCTCTGGCAACACAATCGGGGCATTTGGATCATTGATCACCACATCGCCAACATTAAGCTCCAGATCATCCACACCCACGACCAAATCATCAATCACAACCCCCAAATCATCTGGCACACTGACCACCAGTTCAGGAATCGTGACCACGATCTCAGGAATCGTCACGCCAACGTCGCCAATATCAATATCCACATCACCCAACGGAGGGTGAGGACTGCCATTATTGTTACTCCCTGTATTGCCAGTTGATGTGCCAATTCCACCACCAATTGGAAGGTTTGGAATCAAATCCAAATCAATATTTTCACAGACTGATAAATTTTGTGGCTGGGCACAAAACTCAATCACTTCATCTAAAATATTTTCGACCGCATTCAACACGCCATCTTTCTGGAAAATCAGAACCGTTTTACCTGTAAAATCGGTATTTTGATCTTGCAGGACAAATTCCTGATCTTCGAGTGCGATTGAGCGAAGAACAGGTGTGTTGGTCGATACCAACTCGACAAACATGCCCGCGCGTTGATCACCTGCTGAGAATTGGGAGGCGTGGTTTTGCCCAACGATACGATAATTGCTGCTATCTGCTAAAAAATCTGGCGTTAATGCCGTATCACTCTCAGCCCGTGTCAATCCAAAAATATCTTTCTCAAGGTAGATATTGGCATTTTCCACGATGAAACCAATTGGCTTAGATGACTCCTGAATCGAATCATAGGGTGTGCTGTTATTCGAAATTACGATTTTGGCTGATTTCAGACTCAGATCTAATGACTGAATTGATGCGCTGGGTTGGTTGGAAAACACCCCTTCAACCGTTTTCACGCCATAGTCATCGGTATTGTCAAACACGACCAGATCATTATTCAGCCGAATATTATAAAACTGGTGGTCGGCTAGGTTCTGACTCAGTATACCGTTACGATGGATACCTCGTGAATAGACTGAATTGCCAAGGAAAATTTTGGCGCTTTGGCGGGTGAGATCACCAAAAATTAAATCACCTTTATTCACGGCGATCAGCGCATTGCTCACTATATTGCGGTCAGCAATCAGTTGTAGTCCCGCTTTTTGTTCACTGCCGTCTAGGTTTAAACCATTGATGAAGATATCCTGCCCCGCTGTAGCATGCAGGTAGCCAGTATCTGGCCGCAAATTGTCCTGATAACCTTGGTAATCGTCAAGTAATGTTGCATACGGCCGATCAGCCGTGATTGGCAAGCCATTAGGATGAGGATCAACATAGCCTGTATTCGCGCCGCCGATTGCTCGATTAAAATAAATCGAGCCTTGGCTTGCGGTTGCGTCAATGCCTTCTCTGGCGCGTAAATAACCCAAATCGAGATTGCCTTGACGGCTCTGAATAGCGAGTAGGCCTTGATCAACCAACAGCTTGCTATTGCAGGTTGCAGGGGTGGCCGATGCGGCACAGGGATTTTGTGAAACATCACCACGCGCTTGTATGGTTAGATCACCTTCTACAGTTTGTATTGCACCATCCAGCTGAATTGAGCCTTGTGTCGCTTGTAGGTCGATATCGTGGTGGGCTTGGGTTTGTCCAGCCAGACTCAGATTGCCTTGCGCCACCTGCATGCTGACCCCACCATCAGCCAATAGGTTACTGGTTTGGGTTTGTTGTAGTCGGTTCTGAGCGATTAAACGGGTGTCGGTTTTGCTTTGCAGATCACCTTGCAAATCAATATTATCCGCCGTGACCGTGAGTGTGCCACCATCCGCACGTAACACGCCACCAAGACTGGCTGTTTGCGCAGTCAAGCTGACGTTACCCATTACCGACTGGCTGCCCGCCTGACCATCGCTACCGGCTTGTGTGGTGATATTGCCTTGACGTGCCGACAGGCTGATGTCGCCTATGGCTTGATTTTTACCCGCCAATGTAATGTTACCTTGGCTGGACTGTAGCGCAAACACACCGCCAGACTGCACTTGGCTGCCGACTGCTTGGCGAATGCTGTTGTTGGCAGTTAGGCGAAAGTCAGCCGTACTGCTGGCACTGCCATTGAGGTCAATAATCTCAGCATTGACCGACATCGCGCCACCATCCGCGCGTAATGTTCCCCCCAGATTGGCAATCCGACTCTCCACAGTCAGTCCACCCGTCACAGAACGTGTGCCTGCCTGACCATCCGCACCTGCACTGGTGCTGACGGTGCCTTGTTGAGCACGTAGCGTCACATCACCCTCGGCTTGGTTTTTGCCTGCCAGTGTGACATTGCCCTGATCTGACTGCATCGAGAGTGAGCCAGTGGCGTTTAGATTACTGCCTGCGGACTGTTGCACTCGATTGCTGGCGTTTAGCTCAAGATTCCCTGCTGCACTGATTTGACCCGATAAGTCGATGATCTCGGCAGCCACCGCCATTCCCGCACCGTCGGCCAACAGCGCACCTCCGAGGTTGGCGATGCGTGCTTGTACATGGATACCTGCATCGGTGGATTTGAAGCCGCCTAGACCATCTGCACCAGCACTGGTGGTGATACTGCCATTTTGGGCGATTAACGCAATTTGGTCTTGGGCTTGGTTTTTGCCTGCCAGTAACAGGTTGCTTTGTGTCGATTCGATACGCAGGGTTTGCCCAGCGATCAGGTTGCTGGCATTGGTTTGTTGAATCTGATTGTCTGCGTGCAACAGGATGTTTTCATCGGCATGGGCACTACCGCTCAGGTCGATTTGACCCGCTGTGACCTGTAGCGATCCTGCGTCTACCAGCACAGTATTGGCGATATCGACCGTACGCGCGCTGAGTTGGACATTGCCCGATGAGGTGCGTAGCCCGCCTTGCTGGTGTTCCGCCGATCCCAGCGTCAGTGCGCCTTGCTGTGCGGAAATATCGATATCAGCCGACGCGACCAATTTGCCCGCAAGACGAACATCGGCTTGTTGTGAGCTTAGATTCAGCGTGCCTTCGGAGAGGAGTTGGCTGTCATCAGATTGATTGAGCTGGCCACGCACGGCGACCGTGAGGGCATCATGTGCTTTTAGATTGCCCGTGAGGTCAACCTGATCCGCGGTGACTGTCAGCGCGCCTGCTTGTGCGACTAATGCGCCGCCCAGTTGAGCACTGCGTGCCTCGACTTGTACTTGTCCATTGGTCGATTGGCTGCCGCCACGTTGGTCTTCACCTGCAACGGTTTGCAGCGTCCCTTGTAACGCACTGAGATGCAGATCGCCAGCAGCTTGGTTTTTACCTGCGAGTGATAGATTGCCTTGGCTTGAGGTCAGGCGGATTGCACCATCAGCGATCAATTGGCTGGCGTTGCTTTGCTGTAGGTCACGTTGTGCGTTCAGTTGTATATCGATTTTAGCTTGTGCACTGCCTGTCAGCGTAATCTGTTCCGCATTGACCTGTAATGCACCGCCATCAGCACGGATTAAGCCAGCCAGATCAGCGGTTTTGCTGTCGATCTCTACGCCAGCACTGCTCGATTGAATGATGCTTGGACGTGCATCACTGCGCACGGTTTGTACTCGTCCTTGCTGTGCGTTGATCATGATCTGGTCGGTCGCTTGGATCTGTCCTGCCAGTACAACATCAGACTGGACTGACTGTGCCGAAAGCACACCACCAGACAGCCACTGGCCTTGCGCCGTTTGTTGAATGGATTGTTGCGCGGTGAGGCTGAGTTCTTGTTCAGCTTGTACACGGCCTGAGACGGTCAGTTTGCCTTGTTGTGCGTTCAGTTCAGCGGTTTCGGTGGCATACAGCACCCCAGCTTGTACGATGTCTTGCCCAGCATTCAGACGGACTTGCTCTGCATAGATTGTGCCAGCGTTTTGCAGGTCTTGTGCCTGTAGTGCCACTTGGCCTTTTGCTGCGGTTAGGGTAATAGTACCGTCATCTGCGACGGTAAATTCGGATGCAGCAAGTCGCCCATTTTGCTGGATAAAGCCTTGTAGCACTTGATTCAGGCTGGCCACTTGCAGTTGGATCAAACCGCCTTGACTGATAATCGCACCCGATTGCTCGACCGTAATGCCCAATTGCGCCAAGTCCTGCTGAGATAACAGTAGACTGAGTAAACCACCGCCGACATCAAGAGTGAACATCTCCCCCGCCGCCAACTGTACTGTGCCAAGCTTGCTGGTGATCACACCTGCATGCCGTACCTGTGGGGCAATAAACGCCACAAACGCATCGACATCTGCCTGTGCCTCAATTGATGCACCACGTTCCACTCGAATCGTGCTGTTGGCTTGGCCTGCTTGATTGAAATTCAGCCGACCACCACGCATAAATGCCGCATTATCAATATCCGCAGTGGTGGCAACCAACGCACCAACCTTGACAATCGCACCATTGCTAAACGTCACCCCATTCGGGTTGACGATAAACACCTGACCATTGGCCTCAATTCTACCTGCGATGGTGGACAGTTGATCACCTTGCACCCGATTGAGTAGTGCTGCAGTGGCACTGGGCTGATTGATTTTGACAGAATCTTGCTGGGCAAGGTTAAAGCTATCCCAGTTAATCACCGCTCGATCTGATGCTTGTGCAATCTGTATATGATTGGGATTGGGGCTGGTGATACTGGCCTGACCCGCCACCACCACACCACCTTGTGGCAGGGCATATACGGCACACGGTGCAAGCACAGCCGC
>JAYXXU010000201.1:0-6126 GCA_036019135.1 Pseudomonadota bacterium
TATAAGCATTTTGGGCACTGAGTCTTAGCCATTTGGCAAGCCATTGGCCTTAGTAGCGATGTCTAGCTTCATCAGTTCTGGTTGGATTTTGATCAGGCACACGTCTGCAATGGTCAAAATATTCGCATCAATTTCGGCGGCGTTTTCGGTGTAGCGCTGTGTTAGAGCGCTGTTTGTTTCCAAGTACCACCGCACCGTCACCACTGATCACTCCATATGCAGCTAATCCGAGTAGGCGACGAAATTTTGGACACTCCATGTGACTCGGCGCAGAGCAAATAGCCGCATGCCGAAGACCATCACGCATCGCAATCAGCCTTTGAATAGATTGATCAAGTTCATCTGCCTTACTTATCAATAATGCCCTGTCAATATCTGGATTCCCATTAGATCCTAACATGCGGCCGATTTCATCTAATGAAAATCCCGCAGCACGCCCTAGTGTAATCAGTGCCAATCTGTCCAATATATTAGCACTGAAAACTCTGCGTAATCCTTGTCTACCAACGGAGCTGATTAACCCTTTCTCCTCATAGAAGCGCAAGGTTGAGGCGGGCATACCAGAGCGTTTGGCTACTTCAGCAATATCCATCATGACCTCTTGACCTCAAGTCGACTTGAGGTAGTACGCTATCACTCATTCGAAAGCCAGACAAACAGAGGAAAGGTTATGAATCATCTCCTATGCGTACTATTCATCGGTATTGGAGCTACTGTAGTGATGGATTTGTGGAGTATGTTGCGTAAAACATTGCTAGGCGTCCCACCTCCAAACTATGCAATGGTGGGAAGATGGATAGCCCATATGACGCATGGGCAATTTCGGCATGACACTATTGCAGCATCTTTTCCTGTACGCGGAGAACACCTCATAGGTTGGATTGCCCATTACCTGATAGGCATTGCATTCGCGGCTTTATTGATCGTTATCTGGGGAGAGTCATGGATTCAAAAACCAACGATTGAGCCTGCACTCATTGTTGGTATAGGTACTGTTGCTGCTCCTTTTCTGTT
This sequence comes from Pseudomonadota bacterium, assembly GCA_036019135.1. Classification (GTDB taxonomy): domain Bacteria; phylum Pseudomonadota; class Gammaproteobacteria; order Pseudomonadales; family Moraxellaceae; genus JAYXXU01. Next base: position 1,015 of record JAYXXU010000201.1, read on the forward strand.
GATGCAGCCAGCTATGGGTGCTGGTATAGCTGCCTCGCGAACAAAAAGCCCAACATCTGCTCAATTGCATAGTCTATTAACCCATATCGTCTTTGGTCTTGGCTTATATGTATCAGGCTGGGTTGTGAAGCTTTCAATGTGAAAGCTCACACTGAGCTGACTAATAATGCCAATTATAGATTGATTGAGAGAGCGTATCTTCTATCACTTCATTTTTGACCCCGTCCCCACATTTTTTTGGCTGGCTGGTCGAATGCATGTTTCAGTCATGCACATGAAAGTGTGAGTTTTTTCGTGGAATGGGCGTGGAACAGAAATGGGGTATTTTAGGACTTCTGAAATGAAAAAAGCCGTTGAAAATCAACGGCTTAATTTCTTAATTTGGCGGGAGCGGTGAGATTCGAAGGCAGTTTGTTTTTGTGGTTATCCTATTGAATATATTATTTATTTTTTATGAGTATAGTTGCGTGGTTGTAGATCATGGATGGATTTTGAATATCTATGTTGGAGTTTTAGGGACGGCACACGGAGTTGTGTCACTGTTCATCATCCAGTGCAGTAATCATTAATCTTAGTAAGAGAACCATTCTTCGATTTTTCTCTGGGCATACTCAATAGCAGTATCCATATCCTGAAAGTGCCATTCAGGGGCAGCAGATCCAACTGGTGTAACGAGTGAAAGAAATGCATCCCTACTCAAATCAGAGGTGACAACTACTATTGGAAACGGTATTTCATCTGGCTCTAGCTCTCCATCTTTGTACTGTGAGATGTCTTGAAATACCATTAGGAGAGTATTACCCCAACGGTATGATAATTCACGAAAATCCAGTATTAAGCAGTCAGCGTCGAAAGCACTAACCCCATACAGTGCTGCAGTTGCTATGTATGCGCCATGTGAATTGCCGAGCGAACCGTCAGGGTATGTGCCTTTGAAGGAGGCAACAAGAATGGTTCCGTGTTTAGCTTGTGCTTCTGATAACAGAAAATACTTGCAAGAGATGCCATCTGGCACGGGGGGCTTTGATTCAATTAATGAGTAATGTGACATTGGATACCTCTAACGCCGCTCTCTGCGGCTGGAAAAAGTGGAGGCGAAGCCAGAGCTTTTGCCAGTCCGACAGCAGTCGCTTGTTAGGCGAGACGCTATGGTAAGCTTAAATGCCTGTGACAAAGCTGTTTACCCTTTAATTTAAAATTATTGCAATTTACAGTTCGGCATTTGGATGATTCGAAACCATTGTGCGCTAAGATGGTAATGAAGTCTTTATGTGCTTCAATCTCTTCACTGCACAATCTATGCTGTTCGTCTTTGAGCTTAATACCAAGCAGTGGAAATGTACCTTCAGTTGGTGCGCATTCGAAGTACCATGCCTGTCCACAATCTTTGCACGTATAATAATCTTCTGAATAGCTCAGTTCTGGCTCGAATTCTTCAGCCTCTATTTCCTCAAAATAAGGTGCAAATGCTTCCTTCCCTTCATATGGAATAGCTTGGCTGATCCAGCTTGAATCTAGATCAACTACAATTTCTTTTAGCGCACTACAGTTACACATCTATTCGCCTAGCTAAGCTTATATTTCACTATGATGCATAAAATCCAAAAAAAATGAAACATAAGACTCATGTGATGATAGCTGTGGGGCAAGGACTAGACTGGAGCTACCCTGATACGAGCCAGAAACGACGTGTTATACCACTCTTGGGCTGAAAGAGTTCTTCTACCACCACTACCAGGCCATGGGTCTCGAACGACCGCAGCAGTAACATTTCCCTGACCATACTGATCTCGAACGTACTGTAAGGATGTTAAAACCATAGCATGCCCCATCGTGCCTATAATTAAGGGCATATTGTTTGATAAATCTTGAGCAGCTGTGATTGGGTTGGCTGAGAATGCGTCACCAGACACATAAAAGCCACGACCACTTGAGTCTATCCATGGGCGATTTAAATTGCCGAGAATTTGATGTGGTTGTCCAGGTAAGTCAACGATATTGCCCCAAGTTTGGTGAACGATCACTGCTTGGGGAACATGTAATCCGTAATATCTGAACACCATTTCTATGCATGCTGCCCAACACCATTGGCTCATATGCTGACCACCAACGGAGGCTGCGGTTACATGGGCTAGGCCAGAGTCTATACCCGCTTCACACTGCTGTATGCCTTGAAAGTTAAACATGCTGCAATTAAGTAGCGCTGATGCTGGACTGCTCAATCCAAAAGCACCTATTGCTATAGATCCTGAGCTAACCTTAAGAAATTTTCTTCTGTCCATGGCTGCCTCCTACAGTTGGCTTAGCTTTTTATGTATCACTGTGGACACATCAGAACGTGTTTTCGGCTACTTTATATACGCCGAAAATAACTTATCCCTGCCATTGAAATCTTAAAAGCCTACACAGATTAGTATATTAAATGATCGCTCTATGCAATATGGAGCGATCAACCATTTATCGGATTAATCCCAACTGCTGATTCAGCTTACTCACATGATCGGGTGCATCGGTTGCAATCAAGCGGCCATAGTGCTGATGGATCATCTGGGTGGAGCAGTGTCCCATCTGATTGGCAAGCCACTCGATTGGAACAGCACCACTGGTGAGTAACTGGCTGGCATAGGTATGTCGGCCTGTATTGGCAGGACGGTAGCGCACACCACAGGCGGCGAGGTGGCTACGCCAGCGGTTTTTAACTTGGTCATAGTTGTAGTGTGAGCGAGTTCGTTTGCAGTACCACAGCCACTGTACCTTTTCGGTCTTGCTGGTGCGGTTGTCCCGATTGAGGACGGAGATTTCAAAGACACGTTTATCTTTGACCAATTCAATCTGGCGTTCGACCGCTTTAAGTGCAGGCGCGAGCATTTGAACGGAGCGTTTGCGGCGACGAGTCTTGGTCACCCGATAAGTGCCGCGCACACAGCTGCGACTCACATAGATTGTGCCTTGCTTGAGGTCAACATCATCAATCGCCAAGCAGATCAGTTCGTGCATGGACAAGCCTGACCACAGCATAAAGTTCCAAAGGTTATGCAGATCTGGCTGGGTGTCATGTGCCAAGATGGTGTCAATCTCCTCACGGGTAAATGGGTCGATGTCATCTGGATCGGGCAGGCGCAGTGTGATCCCTGCACTGGGATCTTTGTATTCTGGGCGTTGGCGTTGGAACAATGCCCAGATTTTGCGCCAGCGGGTCAGGATCTCACGAATGGTTTTATTGCTGAGGTTGGGCGTGAGGTGATTATCGATCCAACGATCCACATCATCTGGGGTGATTTGGCTGGGGTTGCGGGCTCCCCAGTAAGGTCGGATATGCAGTTCGATGTGGCTATGGTAGGAGCGCCAGCTTGACGGGGCGACACTGTGACGGTAGCGGGTGATCCAGCGATCAATATAATAATTCATTTGATTTTGCTGCAAATGCTTACTGTCTGGAAAATGGCGGGCGCGATCAAACGTGCCCATTTCCAGTTCGGCATTGATGATGTTGGCGAGTTTGCGAGCCTTATCAAGATTGTCAGCAGTCGGCGGCCAAAACATGGTCTCACGCTGTAGCGTGCCTTCATGATCTCGCCACCAAATACGAATAGATCGGGCGAGAGGTTCGATACCAGCGGACATTGATCACTCCTAAAGTTTTGCTCAGACGAATTAAACGGCAAGCGCCCCACAAATGGAGGAACTCTTGAGTACCTGAGCGGGTTTAAATCAGTGGTTGGTTACGGATATGGATCAGGAGTCATGTGTGGTCATGCTTGATCCTTGGCAGGTGTCAGTGGTTTTTCAAACAGCCAGCAGCGCACGGTCTTTTTTTCGATCTTGGATCGGATGCTTTGATTGGCGGCTTTGAATTTGTAGCGACGGCTTTGACGTAGCGCATGCTGGATGTCATTGAGCGGTGGCAGGTCGAGGTACTGTTGCTTGGCGATTTGGTAGAGCTGGGCAAAGTTGATCGCCATCAGTTTGGGATCGACGGAATGATTGAGTTCTGAGTCTTTGGTGACGATGTTGTTGGTGGATTCGATCCGTTCGACCACGTCCCAGAACTGGATGACGATGGGGGCATCGGAGCGCATGACCTCATCGCGTGATTTGGCCATCAGTAAAATAGCCGTCCAGCACAGGTCGAGATAGCCGCTGAGTTCAGGTAAGACGGTAGCGGCAAAGGCTTCTATTAAGGCCATCAGTTGGGCATGACAAAAGGCCACCCGAAAAGTTTTAATCCCTGCGTCTTTGAGTCGTTCCTCATAGACGGGTTTGTGGGCAAAGTAGCTGGTGAGAAATTGTGGCTCGGCCAGTAATAAACGATAGGTAAAGTGGCTGACCTGTTCGGTGCTGAGTTGCTCAATACGGCGGGCGGCGGTTTCGGAATAGCGGGTTTGTTCTGCGGTATAAAAGTAGATCTGGCAGATGCGGCTCATGATCGCTTCGCTGCTGACCACTTCAGCATTTTGGCTGATGACAATCGTGCCTTTAAACATCGGTTCAGTGGTGTCGTTGCCGTTGTTGCGGTTACCGCGTGCGCCAAGGCTGCCACCATCAAACAGGTTCTTCAGAATGTTCCAGTCGAATTGACTGGCTTTGCCGTGTTGTTCGCGGTCGGACTCGACCAGTGTCATTGGCATGTTGGAGATCTGTGCCATCGTGCGGCGTAGGCCAGATACCGAGCCTTTATTCGGATCTGTGCCTTCGTGGTCATCGCGTCCCATCAGTCGCCACATGAAGGTGATCAGGGTGGATTTACCTGCACCTGGTTCGCCAGTCAGTTCTAAAAAGTGATAGGACTTGTGCTTGGTGCGGATCTGTTCGGCAAACAAGCTGCCCATAAATCCAGCCAAGGCCAGTAGCCCTTTGGCTCCCCATGCAGCGACGATGTCACGTAGCCATGTGCTGGGCTGTTCGGGTGGACGGTCAGCAATGTGCAGCTTAAAGGAGTTGGCCATCAGGGTTTTGATGTTGGTCTGGCGCGGTAGTTCAAAATAGTCATCGGCGTTTAGGCGGTAGACTTTGCCATGCTGAAAAGCCAGTTGATTAAAAATATAGGCGTTGTGCGCTTTGCTGTAGCCAATGTAATCAATGGTTTCAACCCGCTTGATGTCTTCAATTGAG
>JAYXXU010000202.1:0-15085 GCA_036019135.1 Pseudomonadota bacterium
AATCATGAAAAATGATAAAAAGGCATAGATTGCAGCGGGTTGTGATAAATCGCCAAGCCCTACTATTGTGGCGGGGTTGGCCACAATAATGCCTGCATTTTTAAGTGCGATAATCGCCAAAAATAAGCCAATACCTGCTGCAATCCCCAGCTTTAGTGAGGCTGGAATCGCATTGATCACCCATTCACGGATCTTAAATAGGCTGATCAGGATGAATAAAATGCCCGACAAAAAGATGGCACCGAGTGCGATTTGCCATGAGTAGCCCATGCCCAACACCACACCATAGGTAAAAAACGCATTCAGTCCCATGCCAGGTGCCATGGCAATCGGATAGTTTGCCCAAAGCCCCATGATCAAACAGCCAATCGCCGCCGCTAAACAGGTGGCCACGAACACTGCGCCTTGATCCATGCCTGTCTGTGCCAGCATGGTTGGATTGACAAAGATAATATAGGCCATAGTCAAAAACGTGGTGAAGCCCGCAATCACTTCTGTTTTGACCGAGGTATGATGGGATTGCAGATGAAATAATCGTTCGAGCACGGAGCACCTCTCATGTGTTTTGCTATCAGCGACCGACGGAGTGTGAGCTGAATCTGTAACGATTCAAAAGCAATCATTACGCCAGTTTAACCAAAAAATATCGACATATTAGATTGCTTATCTTGGCTATAACCGCTAGGTGGTCGGTGCGCTGGATGAGTGTTTTTCATTGAATTGTCATAAATATGACATTATTTTGTCACATAATGGCTAGATATACAGGTGCGAGAACAATTCATGCATGTCGACTCTGCGGCTACGGCTGCTCATCCTGAGTCATCGCAGCCGCATTGGCTGTCTTGGTTATTCGTTGTGGTGTTGATTTATGTATTGCTGGTTGCGGTGGGTGCAGTCGGTGATGGTTTTAAGCTGGCCAGTGGTGATAATGCCAAAGCGCTATTTAATTTTGCATCCAATCCAATCATTGCGTTAATTATCGGTGTGGTTGCTACCGCGCTGATTCAAAGCTCCAGTACAGTGACTTCGGTGATTGTCGGGCTGGTGGCGGGTGGCATGCCGATAGAGATTGCGATTCCCATGGTGATGGGGGCAAACATCGGTACCTCGTTGACCAGTACCTTGGTGAGTTTGGGGCATATTCGTAACGGTGAGGAGTTTCGCCGTGCCTTTTCGGCTGCCACGATTCACGATAGTTTTAATATTTTAGCGGTGGCTTTGTTGTTACCGATTGAGTTGGTGTTTAGGCCACTGGCGCGTAGTTCGGCATGGTTGGCTGAGCGTTTGGTCTCCGATGCGAGTGTGAGCATGGGAGATCTGAATTTTATGAAGGTGATCTTGTCCCCTGCATCGGATAGCCTGAAGTGGCTGGTCAGTGCACTGCCCAATGTTTGGGCAGGCGTGAGCCTGATTGTCATCGGTGTGGCGCTGATTTTATTGGTGGTCAGCTTGGTGGGGCGTATCCTACGTCGTCTGATGATTGGCCGTGCCAAGCGGATCTTACACACGGCTGTTGGGCATGGTCCAATTTCGGGCATGACTTCGGGGGCTGTCATGACCGTGTTGGTGCAGTCTTCTTCAACTACAACGGCATTGATTGTGCCTCTGGCGGGTACAGGGGTATTTAGCTTAAAGCAGGTATATCCGTTTACGCTGGGCTGTAATGTGGGCACGACCATCACGGCGTTGTTGGCGGCTACCGCGATCACTGGCGCGACAGCGGTATTTGCGCTACAAATTGCATTAGTACACCTGTTGTTTAATGTGTTTGCGATTGTGCTGATCTATGTGTTGCCGTTTTTACGACCTGTGCCGATTTATATGGCAGAGACCTTGGCGACATTGGCACAGCGTAACAAGTTGTATGTGTTGGCCTATATTGCGGGTGTGTTTTTTGTGATTCCACTGGCGATTGTTGCGATCAGTCAGTGGTTCTAGGGTGTCATCCGATACGGATCTGGCGTGATTTATGCAGCGCCAGATTGATGACCGAAATCGGTTGAGGAGTAACAATCATGTCTGAACAGTCTCGTCAGGAAAAACTGGCACGGATTCAGGAGTTGCGCGAGGCGATTAATCAACTTGAGATTGAGCTAAAACGGGAGTTTGAGCAAGATCAGCACGAGTTGGTGGATCATTTAGAAGAGCATTTTGATGCGGTCGAAACGCGACTCAGTAGCCTCAAAACCTTTTGGCATGATCTGATTGATGATCTCACGCATAAAAAAAAGTAAGCCATTCCCTAACAACAAATAGATGCTTGCACCGTCAGCCGATGGCACAATAGTCGCCATCGTTCGATCTGACTGTGTTGTTGATAAATGAAAACTCGTGTTTTAACCGGTATTACGACCAGCGGCACACCGCATTTGGGCAACTATGCAGGGGCGATTCGTCCCGCAATTCTTGAAAGCCGTAACCCGCAAGTCGATTCGTTTTATTTTTTGGCAGATTATCATGCGTTGATTAAGTGCGATGACCCGCTGCGGATTCAGCGTTCACGGTTAGAAATTGCAGCAACGTGGCTGGCTTGCGGGCTAGATCCTGAGCGGGTTACCTTCTATCGACAGTCAGATATTCCTGAGATTCCTGAGCTGACGTGGTTGTTGACCTGTGTCGCGGCCAAAGGGCTGTTGAACCGTGCGCATGCCTATAAAGCCAGTACCGCAGCCAATGTTGATGCAGGCGAAGATCCTGATGCAGGCGTGACGATGGGCTTATATAGCTATCCTGTGCTGATGGCAGCAGATATCTTGATGTTTAATGCGCACAAGATTCCTGTGGGTCGAGATCAGATTCAGCATGTCGAAATGGCGCGCGATATTGGACAGCGCTTTAATCATTTATTTGGTGCAGGCCGAGAGTTTTTTGTCATGCCTGAGGCACTGATTGCTGACCATGTGGCGACTTTGCCTGGTTTGGATGGGCGCAAGATGTCTAAGAGCTATGACAATACCATTCCGTTATTCGTGCCCGCCAAGCAACTGAAGTCCGCAATTGCCAAGATCGTGACGGATTCCAAGCTGCCCAATGAACCTAAAAATCCAGATGAATCACATCTTTTTGAGATTTATCAGGCATTTGCAACTGATGCGCAGACCACACAGTTTGCGGCTGATTTGCGGCAAGGTTTGGCATGGGGCGAGGTCAAAAATCAGCTATTTGAGTTGTTAAATCATGAGTTAGCTGAGCCACGTGAGCGTTATCACGAGTTGTTGGCACGGCCAGATCATTTGGAGGATGTATTGCAAGCAGGCGCGGTCAAAGCTCGGGCAGTGGCCACGCCATTCTTGGCCGAATTGCGTGATGCGGTTGGGCTGCGTACTTTCCGAGTGCCTGTGCAAACCGATACGCAAATCAAAAAGAAAAAAACTAAAGGGGCACGCTTTGTCAGTTCACGTGAGCCTGATGGGATGTTCCGATTTTTCTTGCGCGATGCGGCAGGGGTTGAATTGGCCAAGTCAGTCAGTTTTGCGGATGGCAAGACCGCAGGTCAGGTCAGCCAGCAGTTGGTTATGCAGAGCTCGCCTGATCTGCGCGCCAGTGATGTTGGCTTGGACTGGTATCTGGATGAGCAGCTGGTTGCTCAATCGGCAGCAACCAAGGCGCAGATTCTGGCGGCACTGGCAGAGATGCAAGCGGATGATGCAGGCTTGAGGTAAGCATGCTAAGCGACGCGGATGGACTACACCAGATCCTCCGCGACTTGGCGCAGCATGAGTGTTTCTCGATGAATGGATTGTCCCATGGTCGAGTCTTGGCGCTGAATGATGGCTTGATTGTGGGCGATTGCCTGTTGTAGATCAACCCAGACAGGCCGCATGCCATTGGCTATTTCGTGCTGCTCCATTTGAACTGCTTGCAACTCGGCGGCAATGTCACAAACAAAAAAATGTGAAATCATGTGCATGCCATCGTAGCCAGCTTTGTGATAGGGGCGAAACTCTTCGACTTGCCCATAGTACTGTTGAATACAGACGTCTTGTGCGCCTGTTTCTTCGGCCAGTTCGCGGCGCAGTGCCATTTCAAGCGGTTCGTCTGGATCAACACCACCACCAGGGAAGCTAAAATCATTATAGCGTTCAGTAAATAACAGTAAGATTTGCGCATCCCGCAGCACAATACCGCGAGCGGCTTGGCGCTTAAATAATACCGATTGGGTTAAATGCTGCTTGAATTCTGGATGGATGAGGGTGTGGTGATAAGGCATGAGCATTGATCTAAAGGTTGTTCATTAGGGTCTATGTATTAAAAAAAACCAGCCGAAAGGTGGGCTGGTTTTTTGAATTTGACCTCCAGAGTGCCGCTGTTCGTCGTGACCCTTGAACCCTAAAGTTCAAGGAGGAGGTGCCGATGACACACAGGCTTTCCACTCGAAGGTGGACATGCACACAGCATCAACAGAACACATCCTATACGGATCGTATCGGCTCAGGGGATTGGACAAACTGGCCAACACTCCAGATGAATTCCAGTATACCGAACTTGTCCGCGACTACAAGGGCATGCCTACAAAAAGTCTACAGCCCATGCTGAAATGGTCATCATCCTGTCAAAAAACACTCAATCTTGAGCATCGATGCAGCTTTCGACATCATCAATCATCTGATGAATCAAGCGTTGACAGGCGGCATGCTCTTGCAGGGCTTTGTTGGCCATCAGCAGTTCTTGGCAGATGTCCAACGCGACCAGTACGGCTAAGCGCTCAGATTCCACCCGAGGCATAGCTGAGCGTGCTTCGCGCAGTTTGCTGTCGATATAGCGTGCAGCGGCTTTGAGCGCATCGGCTTGTTGTGCTTCACAGGCCAGTGTGTAGCTACGATCAAAGATTTTGAGTTCAACATTATTCAAGACGGTTGCTCCGTAGCATGCGCTGGGGTGGCCTCGGCTGAGGTTGAGGGGGCAGTAGTGTTGGCTGTGCCAAGGCTGGCCAATCGTTGAATAATGGCTTCAACTTTTTGTTTGGCATGCTCGTTTTTCTGGCGAAGAATATCGCGTTCAGTAGTCAGTTGCTGCCGTGCCAGTGCTTGCTGTGCTAGCTCAGTAGCAATCCTCTCCATTTCAGTGCTCATGGTTTGGTGCGCCAGTGCCAAGGACTCATAGCGATTGGTCAGTGCCTCTAGCTCGGTTTGCAATTGTTGTTTTTGGTTGATGACTTTGAGTAATTCATCTTTGACCCGTTGGTCTGGCTCAGGTGGCGCACGGTTGCTTAGCGCCTCATTCTGCATACGGGTTTCTTGCAGCTGGCGAGTGAGTGTGTCTATCAGCGTGTGTAGGCGTTGAAGTTCGGCCAACATAATCAAGGTCGCATGGAAACAAGTTGGCGGTTAATATAGGGTGATTACAGGAGATTGGTCAACGCTATGCAAGACGACATTTCAGGCTGGAACGATTGGGATCATGCTTTTACGAAGATTCCCGAGCTGAGTAGCCCTTCGGAGCTGCATGGATTGATGACAGGATTAGTTTGCGTTGCACATCCACCATCAGCGGAGCAGTGGCAGGCGATTTTGGCACAATTGGGGTTCGAGCCATTGAGTGATGAGCCGTTGCGCTTGTTGACGGAAGATGCCGAGGACATGGCGCAACTGTTTGTAGATGGTGAGTTGGATTATATGCCCCTATTGCCTGATGATGAGCATCCGCTGTCTGAACGGGTAGCGGCATTAAGCGATTGGTGTAGTGGGTTGTTGCTGGGCTTTGGATTGGCAGGTGGGGTGGTGCGCGCCGATGAAAACGAGCTATTGGCCGATCTACAGCAGATTTCGACCATTCAGTTTGATGACGACGACGATGACGAGGATGGCGAAATCAGCTATGCCGATCTGGTTGAGTTTGTGCGTTTTATTCCTGTAAGTTTGGCAACAGGTCGTGAAAAAACTGCCTTGGCAAAATCTGCACTATTAGCAGGGCAAAGCGACAAAACAGCTCAACCCGATGATGCCACGGCAGATCGTAGTGCCGTGGTTGAGATGTTTCAGCCAGATCGGCCATCTTAATTACCTGATAGCTTGAGGGAGTCATTGATGAATCATGTGGTACAACCCATGCAATTGAGTCAGCAATCATCTGCGGATTTGGCGGTTTTTGCCCAGCGTCGTGCCCGTTTGATGGCGATGATGGGCGATAGTAGTTTGGCCTTGATTCCCACCAGTCAGGTCAAAATCCGTAACGCGGATGCCGATTATGCGTTTCGGGCAGACAGTAGTTTCTTTTATCTGACAGGCTTTGCAGAGCCAGAAGCAGTGGCGGTGCTTGCGCCTAGCTCAGATGCGCCGTATCAGTTGTTTTGTCGTGAGCGCGATCCTGCCAAAGAGATTTGGGATGGTCGACGAGCTGGGACACAAGGTGCAGTCGAGCGTTTTGGCGCGGATCAAGCATATCCGATTGCTGAGTTAGATACGTGGCTCCCCAAGCTGATGACGGGTAAAAAGCGCTTGTATGTACGGCTGGGGCAAGATCCGCAGTTTGATCAGCAAGTCAGTGGCTGGCTCAAGCAAGTGGCGGTGATGCAGCGGCATGGTGGCAAGGTGCCATTTGAAATCATTCAGCTAGACCATCTGATTGATGAGATGCGTCTGATCAAAGATGAGACTGAGCTGATGTGGATGCGGCAGGCAGCCCAAATCAGTGCAGCGGCGCATGTGCGTGCCATGCAAACGGTGCGAGTCGGTATGCCAGAGTATGCGTTAGAGGCAGAGCTGCTGTATGTGCTGCAACAGCATGGCTGCAAAACTGCCTATAACAGCATTGTCGGTGGTGGTCAGAATGCGTGTATTTTGCATTATGTCGAAAACAATCAGCCGTTACGCGCCAATGATCTGGTATTGATCGATGCAGGGGCGGAGCTGAATCATTATGCGGCGGATATTACGCGAACGTTTCCCGTCAATGGACGGTTTACAGCACCACAAAAAGCCCTGTATCAAGTGGTGTTGGATGCGCAATTGGCCGCAATTGCGATGGTGCGGGTTGGGCAGCATTGTAAGGCTTACCATGAGGTCGCAGTGCGTGAATTGACTGCGGGACTACTGCGGTTGGGGTTGCTACAGGGTGAACTGCAAGACTTGATTGAGTCTGGGGCGTATCGTCGCTTTTATATGCATGGGACGGGGCATTGGTTGGGTCTCGATGTGCATGATGTCGGCAGCTACAAGGATGATGCGGGTGAGCAGTGGCGACCGCTGCAAGCGGGTATGGTGCTGACCGTTGAGCCAGGTCTATATGTGGCTGTGGATGATGACACGGTTGATCCACAATGGCGTGGCATTGGCATTCGGATCGAAGACGATGTGTTGGTGACTGAGGGTGAGCCAGAGGTGCTGACCTCGGCTGTTCCCAAAACGATTGCTGAGATTGAGCAGTTGATGCAGGGATCAATATCATGAGTGACGCGCTGCAAGATGTGGTGATTGTAGGCGGTGGACTGGTCGGCGGCTTATGTGCCCTGTTATTGGCCGAAGGTGGTGTCCCTGTGACGTTACTAGATGCTGCGCCACCACCATCAGCGTCACTGCTGGCTCAGCGCGATGCCCGTGTCTGGGCATTGAGTCCCGCCAATATCAGCTTGCTTGAGCGAGTTGGGGTATGGGCGCGCGTCAGCCGTCATGCTGCCTATACAGGTATGCAGGTCTGGAATCGTGAGCATCGGGGGGTGTTGCGCTTTGGGCAGGATGATCCAGCAATACCTGATCAGGTCAGTGACCAGTGGCTGGGCAGTATGGTTGAGCCGAGTGTATTGGCATTGGCGCTGCATGCCCAGCTCTTGGCACAACCCCTGATTCGCTTACAGCATGATTGTCGGGTACAACAGATTGAGTGGTACAGCCAATACTGGCAAGTGGTACTGGCGACAGGCGATGTACTGAATACACGATTATTGATTGGGGCGGATGGTGCAAATTCGCTGGTACGCCGTTGTGCGGGCATTGGGGTCAAGACGTTAGACTATCGTCAAACTGCATTGACCTGTGCCATTCGCACGGAGCAACCGCATCAAGGGATTGCTCGACAAGTGTTTTTGCGCGGTGGGCCACTGGCGTTCTTGCCGATGTGTGAGCTGCCGAATGAGCCTGTCACAGGCACATGGCAATCTGTGGTCTGGAGCTTGCCAACAGTGGATGCTGGGGATCTAGCAGCGGCAGACGATGCAACGCTGATGCAAGCATTGAGCGCGGCGAGTGGTTATGTGTTAGGTGATGTCATCGCACTACAATCGCGCGGGCAATTTCCGCTGCGCGCACAGCAGGCCGAGCGCTATGTCATGCAGGGTTTGGCATTGATTGGTGATGCGGCGCATGTGGTGCATCCAATGGCTGGGCAGGGTGTGAATTTGGGTTTGCTGGATGCGGCAGTTTTGGCTGATGCCTTATTGCATGATCGGGCGCGTGGCCTATGGGCGCATCTACAAACGCTCGATCGCTATGCCGCACGGCGTAGCATACCGAATCAACTGATGATGCATGGATTGTCTGCATTAGGCTGGCTGCAAAGCACGGCACATCCTGCGGTGATGTGGGGGCGTGGTGAAGGCATGCATTGGCTCGAACAACACCCGAATCTGCTAGATCGATTCAATCAACAGGCCAGCGGTTGGCCAGATCTACGTCAAACCCGCTACAGTGCAGCAAAAAACGCACTACCCAGTTGAAAAACAGGCATGCTAGGACTAGAAACAGCAGATTGGAATTGCTAAAGTCCGCCTAAATTGGGACTTGGGTGATTCCGTATAGCGCCCAATGATTGAGAAGTCGCACAGGTAGGGTAGGCGAGTATGAAGCCAGAGTTAAGTGATGATTACGATGATCTACAGGACGACGATCTTGATAGTCCTGAGGTCGAAGATGGCGCAGCAGATGTTGATGACGCTGAAGAGTCTGAGGAAGATCGCGAGCGCGCACGTCAAAAAGCCGATGAGTTGGCGGAAGCCGAAAGCCTCACTGTCACGGCCAAAAAGAATCAGCGTCAGCAGCTTGAAGATGAGTTGGCACGATTTTTAGCACAAGGCGGTCGGATCACCGAAGTGCCGCCTGATGATACTGTACGGGATTGATAGCCAAACTGCGTGACGAGTGACTTCGCATCAAGCCCTTGATTCAGTGATCAGGGGCTTTTTTAGCGGCTGTATTCGAGCATTTATAGCTCAGTTGCTGCGGCTTTGATTGCTAATGCCCGTTGGTAGAGCTCGTTTTTCTTTAGTCCTGTGAGATCAGCAGCCAGTTGAGCTGCGGTTTTTACGGGTAAGTCTTTAAGCAGTCGCTGTAACAGCGCGTCTGTTTTGGTCTGATCAGGCTGTAAGTCTGCAACGGTTGCACCTGCAACGATCACCACGATTTCGCCTTTTTGTTGATTTAGATCATTTTTTACAAAATCTAACAATTCGCCAAGGGTTGATTTTTGAATGGTCTCAAAGGTTTTGGTGATTTCGCGAGCAAAAGCCACTTCGCGTGTCGAACCAAAAATCCCAACCATATCCTGTAAACTCTCTATAATCCGATGCGGTGCTTCATAGAAGATCAGCGTTCGTGGATCTGCTTGTAGTGTGGTGAGGGTTTGTTGTCGGGCGTGTGATTTGGCGGGTAAAAATCCCTCAAAGCTAAATCGGTCACTCGGCAAGCCCGATGCGCTCAAGGCGGCAATTGCTGCACAGGCACCAGGGATGGGAATCACACGGATATTGGCCTCATGTGCCGCCCGCACCAAACGATAACCTGGATCGCTGATCAATGGTGTGCCTGCATCACTGATTAACGCAATGGATTGACCGTGCTGGAGCTTGTCAATCAATTGGGTTAGCTTGAAGTTTTCGTTGTGATCATGGCAGGCTGTCACAGGTGTGGTAATCAAATAGGTAGACAGCAGTCGTGCCGCATGTCGTGTGTCTTCTGCCGCAATCAAGCTGACTTGTTTTAAGGTTTGAATGGCACGGGCAGATAGATCGTCTAAATGACCAATCGGGGTCGCCACGATATACAGATGGGCACTCATTCTACGACTCGCAATAAGTTAAGGGTAAAGCTCGCCATGAAATCATTACAGATCTTAGCGCTCATGTTTGGCTTATCCACTGTCGCTTCAGCAGAAGTGGTGGTTTTGCTACCAGAGCAAGGCGCACTGGCCTATGCGGCACAAAGCGTGCGTGATGGGCTTACAGCCGCTTATTATGACAGAATGCCGCAGCCCTCGCTGCGTTTTGTCCACGATGATGAGCAAAGACCGATTGATGAGGTGTTTAAGCAAGCCTTGAGTCCTCAGACAGAATTGGTGATTGGGCCATTGGAACGAGAGCGAGTGGAGGCACTGATTCAGTCTAAACCGACTGTACCTGTGTTGGCACTCAATCAGGTTGAGATTGAACACCCCAAGGTCTGGGAGTTTGCATTAGCACCCGAAGAAGACGTGGCGGCGCTGTTACGGCAGATGACGCGCGATGGGGTTAAGGATCTATTGGTCTTGACTGAGCCTGATCAACAGGCCAATCGGCGTTTTGAGCAGGTGCTTACTGAGCAATGGCAAGGGGCTTTGACAGCAATACAGGCTGTCCCGAAACAACTGAAAAAATCCCAAGGTTTGCTGTTACTGGGTAGTGGTGCATGGCTAGAAATGCTAAACGATGTGCCGACAGAGCGGGTCTACACCACGTCTTTTGCGTTTAACCAAGTGTCTCCATTTAAAGCGGGATTGGTGTTTTGTGATATTCCAGCCCTGTATCGACCTGAGTGGCCAGAACTGGTCAAAGAAGCCGAGCGTAAGCCAGTCCCGATTGGCTATCAGCGTTTGGTGGCCTTTGGCGCGGATGCGTGGCAGTTGGCTTTGCTGCGATTACAGCAAGCCCCCAGTGCTGAGATGGCTGGGCGTACGGGTTATTTAAGCTTACGCCGCCATCATATCGAGCGCACTCCAGATTGTATGAAGGCTACCGCACAAGGTTGGGCGCGCATTCAATGACGGTGGGTCGCTCGACCAGTCCAACCCATCAAGTTGGGGCACAGGCTGAGGATGTAGCTTTGGCCTATTTGCAACAGCATGGCTGTGAGTTGGTGGCGCGTAACTTTGCTTGTCGGATGGGTGAAATTGATTTGGTGATGCAAGTCAAAGCCGTTGTGCCGCCAGTGTTGTTATTCGTCGAGGTACGGGCGCGTCGGCGTAGTAGTTTTGGCGATGCCATCATGAGTGTGACCGCGCGCAAGCAGCAAAAACTCTGGAAAACTGCTGCGTATTTTTTGCAGTGTCATCCGCAATTTGCTGATTACGAGTGTCGATTTGATGTGATTGGCGTGCAGTTGGGTCAACAGCCTGTGCAGATTGAGTGGATTCCTGCGGCATTTATGGGTGTTTAAGTCAGTGTATGGCAGGGTTATGCAGACGATTTGTTAGACTCAGCCATGAAAGATTTTTTGCGCGTTGTGCGTTGTTGGCAAGGATGAGATGGATATGGTGACCTCTGCGATTCGGCAAGATTTAAAGTTGGGTTTGGGACTGGCGTTGGCACTGTCGCTGACGGGTTGTGCATCATTCGTGGCCAGTAATACTGCGCCTGCACCTTTGGGCGTGGCCAGTAGTGAGCGTTCATTTGCCCAAGTGATTACCGACAATGGCATTGTACGAACAGCTCGGGTCAACTTGTACAAGCTCGATGATCGTTTTAAGTTATCGCGCGTCAATATTGAGAGCTTCCACAGTGTCGTGCTATTGACGGGGCAAGTGCCTGATCCCCATCTCAAAGAATTAGCAGAACAGAACGTCAAGTCCATGCGTGATGTGCAAGTCGTACACAACTATATTACGATTGGTGACAAAGTCGGCTATAACCAAATCGTGCAAGATGGTTGGCTGACCACCACAATTCGAGCAGGCATTTTGCGCTCACCGAATATTCGAGATACGCGTGTCAAAGTCACCACAGAAGCTGGTGTGGTGTATGTGATGGGACGTTTGACTGCCGCAGAGACCGATGAAGTGTTGGGCATTATTCAACAGGTCAATGGTGTGGAGCGGATCATCTCGCTGATTGATACGTTACCAGACGCGACAACGCAAGCTAATCCGATCCGTGTGAATGCACCGAATTCGGGTCAAAGTCTCAGTCTGGCACCTGTTGAAGCGGCTGCCCCAGCCACTGTTGTGATCACGCCGATGGCAATTGACCCAACAGAAGTAGCAGAGCCTTTGCCTGCGATAGATCAAACCGCATCAGAGCCTGAAGAAGTGTTTGTCCCTCAGTTTTAATTTGGGACATCTCAGTAGAATAGTGAGGTTCTGAATAGGTCAAGGTGAGCAAAACATGCTACTCAGTCGTAGACAAACACCAAATCAGCCCGCTCGTAAACGGTTATCCCAGCGCTCATTTTTACGCTGGCAATCGCTACGGCATGCCGCTATGTTGGGGACAGTGGCAAGTGCGCTGGTCGCTTGCTCACCGACCCGTGTACTCACCGCGATTTCTCCTGCATCCGACATTCAAATCGTGACGGATGTGGCCTATGGTCAGCTACCACGCCAGCGGTTGGATATTTATCGTCCCAACCGTCCTGTTGGTGTCAGCAGTCCCGTCGTGGTGTTTGTCTATGGTGGGTCGTGGGAGAGTGGCAGTAAAGATGGCTATGGGTTTGTCGGCAAAAGCCTTGCACAAGCGGGTTACACCACCGTAGTGATTGACTATCGACTTGCCCCCGCACACCGCTATCCTACATTTGTGCAAGATACGGCGGATGCGATTGCATGGACGTACCGTCATATTGGGCAATATGGTGGACAAGCTGAACAGATGTTTGTCATGGGGCATTCGGCAGGTGCTTTCAATGCGATTGCAGCGGTCAATGATGCGCGTTTTTGGCACTCTACTGGCGTGCCCGATCAGGCGGTTTTGGGGGTGGTTGGTTTGGCAGGCCCGTATGCCTATGACTTTCGGGACTATCCGAGCAAGCGTGCCTTTCCAGTGGGTGGTGATCCTGAGTTGATCATGCCTGATCGGCATCCGCGTCCAAATGCGCCTGCACATTATTTGCTGACGGCAGAGCGGGATCAGGTGGTCTTTGATTTTAATACCGAACGCATGCAGCATGCATTGCAATCGGTCGGCGTGCCCGTACAGGTTGGGCAGGTCAGCAATGTGGGGCATGCGCGCATGATTGTGGCGATGGCCACACCGATGCAATTCTTAGGTCAAACGCGGCAGATGGTGTTGGACTATATGGCGCAACGTCTCGCGGATCAGGCTACACGGCCACAACCCTCTCCCTAAAACTTGATATGATGCGCGACCAGTTGGTTGCGTATTGAGTGTGGTTTAATGTCAAGTAAGCGTGTTGTTGGAGCTGATGCGACTCAGCAGTTTTTGGATATCTTGGCAGATAGCCTGACCGATAGCAGCCTGATCAAACTGAGTCTCAGCAAATATCACGGTACGCAGCCAAAATTACAACGCTTGGCTATCCGTCCAATCGTGCTCAAGGCCGAACCCCATTTGAGTTTTGTGTATAGTTACCAAACCAAAGATATCACCAAAAACCATGTGTTGATCGAAGGGCTTAATCTGATTCAGCAATTGTTGTTATCAGGAGATTTTCGCAGTGCACATCTGCGTACGGTTGAGCAAGAAGCACAACTACTGCTGAATAAACGACTTGAACCGCATCTACAAACCAAAGCATTGCTGTCATCAGGTCAGTCGGCCATCTCTGCGACACAGTCGCATAATCGCAGCAAGCACCGCTATTTGACTTTAGATCGGCCTTTTTTGACCGCGCTTGGTGTGACCGATCAGCAGCGTCAATTGATTCCGAGTATGTCGCGCAAATGGAAGCAGATTAATAAATTTATTGAGATTTTTGACCATGCCTTTCGTGAGCTGAATCATCCTGCAGGCCAAGCGGTACATGTGGTGGACTTTGGGTCGGGCAAAGGCTATTTAACCTTCGCGATTCGTGAGTATATCGAGCAACAACTGGGTTGCGTCCCACAGGTGACAGGTGTCGAGCTGCGTGAGGATTTGGTCGGATTGTGTAATCGTGCAGTGCAACAGCTTGATCTGACAGGGCTGGGGTTTTATCAAGGCGATGTGCGCAGTTATCAGCCTGAGCAGGTCGATGTCATGATTGCCTTACATGCCTGTGATATTGCGACAGATTATGCGCTACATACAGGGATTCGGCTGAATGCGTCGATCATCATGTGTGCGCCGTGCTGTCACAAGGAGCTACGTCCTCAGTTGCAATCGCCTGACGTGCTGCGCCCGATGCTGCACTATGGAGTGCATCTTGGACAGCAAGCCGAAATGTTGACCGATAGCCTCCGTGCCTTATTGCTAGAAGCACATGGTTATGAAACCAAGGTGTTTGAGTTTGTGGCGTTAGAACATACCAGTAAAAATAAAATGATTTTAGCCATTAAAAAATCAGCATCTGCGCACAAAAAAACAGAGGTTTTGGCACAAGTCACGGCCTTAAAAAAATTCTATGGCATTCAACAGCAGTGTTTAGAGGAGTTGTTGGCGCAGTAGGATGATGTGCTTGAGTGGGGGGCGTTAACCAGCAGGTTTAGACGATAGCGTACTGGAAAACTATTTGCATAGTATGCAAAAAAGTGCATATTATTGTCTCCACCAAGACTTCTCGCCAAACGATTCGGAATAGCCATGTCTACAGCATACCCCCACCTATTAGCACCGCTTGATTTAGGATTTACTACCTTACGCAACCGCTCCCTCATGGGTTCTATGCATTTGGGTTTAGAAGAAATGCCACAAGGGCATGAGCGCATGGCGGTATTCTATGCTGAGCGCGCGCGTGGCGGTGTTGGCCTGATTGTGACAGGTGGTGTGGCGCCAAACCCTGAGGGCGCGGTGTTTCAAGGTGGTGGATACTTAAGTACCGAGCAAGAAGCCGAGCATCATCGTATTGTGACTGATGCCGTACATGCTGAAGGCGGCAAAATTGCGCTACAAATCTTGCACACAGGTCGTTATGCCTATAACCCTGCTAACGTTGCACCAAGCCCAATCAAAGCGCCGATCAATCCGTTTGTGCCAAAAGAATTAAGCGTTGATGATATTGAACAGACCATTGCTGACTTTGCCAATTGT
>JAYXXU010000203.1:0-10456 GCA_036019135.1 Pseudomonadota bacterium
GTTATAACATAACATTAATTACCTAAAAAAACGACCCCAATATCGGAGTCGCTGGTGTTTCAACCCATCTCATCATCAAAGATCACCAACTGATCAGTCAGCTTGGCCCTGTAGTGCGCTTCCTCAATCGAGCGCTTGATATAGGCCGCCTCTTGGCCAACCTCAACCCGACCCGCCGTGATATAGGCCGCATACAAACGTGATGCGGCATGCAGTACAGCCGTCTCACTCGGTTGAAGCCTTAAACTCGTGCTGCGTCCGCTCATTGATTACATGTCCTTATGTCATTCATTCATCAAGCAAAGCCATCTCACAAATGGTGTACGCAACGACTAAGTGGCGCTCTACAAGAGATAGCTTTACCGTTAGGCTTGGCGCTGACTATAGCATGCAGGTTGCTTATGTACAGGGGTCGGCAGCACTCAAATGTACGCTATTTTTTCTGAACAATAGCAAGAGCATTACCGCCAATAATGGCAGAATCGCAGCGCCAAACATTAAGGGACTCACACCAAAATGATCTACTGTAAATCCGCCAAAAAATGACCCAATTGCAATCATTGACTGAAAGACAAACACCACCATAGCCGAGCCTGTACCGTTTTCCATCAACTGTGGCACAGCCATAAACATCCAAACATTGGCACAGACAGGAATCGCCGCAAAAATCAGCCCCCACAGCAACATCAATACCACCGAGGTCGCCGCACTGGTCGCCAATACAGTTGCCAGCAATAACATCACAAAGAAGCTCAGCATCACCACCAAAAATGTGGTGTGAATCTGCTTGGATGCGCCATAACCTGCCAACCAATTGCCTACCAAACCTGCAACACCGTAGATCAATAACAAGCTACTGACAAAGGCTGCCGAATAATGCCCACCCTCATTGAACAACACCCGCACATAGGTAAAGGTGGCAAAATGTGCAATCACCGCCAACACCAACACCCCCAAGCCCAATCGCGCTTTAGGGAATCGAAAAATCGCCAATAGATCTTTAAAACCAATCTTCTGCGCCGATGCTGGTAAACGTGGCAATGCCCACGCCTGCCAAATCAAAGCCAACACCCCCAAGCCCATCATTGAGCCAAAGGCCATGCGCCAGCCGAGCGTTTCACCCAACCATGTGCCCATCGGCACACCCAAAGTGGTGGCCAACGTAATCCCTGTGACGATAATCGAAGTAGATAATCCAATCGACACCCCTTGCGGTGCAAGACGTGCGCTTAACGAAATCGCAATCGCCCAAAATGCCGTAATCGACACCCCCAAAAACACCCGTGCCAACAACAACAGCCAAAACTGCGGCGCAAAGTACATGACGACATGACAAAACACCATCAACGTCATGGCGATCCATAAAATCCACTGCCGCTGCACATGACTTAACCAAACCGCAACCAAAGGCGCTGCGACTGCACCTGCAATTGCAGGTACGGTGATCATCAACCCTGCTGTGCCCTCGCTAATCCCAAGATCTGCTGCGATTAGGGTCAAAATCCCTACAGGCAAAAACTCAGAGGTCACTAGCGCAAATGCCCCAAAACTCACGGACAAAATCGCCATCCACTGCCGTAGACGGGACATCGGTGGTGGATCAGCGGGTTGGTGTGGCGCGTTATTATCGACTTGAATCACATCAGTAGGTGGGTTTGGACTCATCATCATTCTCAATGCAGCTAATTATGTAGTGATCACTACATAATTAGGCTATGCTATGGTTTATGCCTCTGTCAAATTATTTTCGATGACAATTTCATGGACACGAATGCCACTGCGACAACGCCAGACACTCCCAACAAAAAAGGCCGTCCACCTGCGTTTGATCGGCAGACAGCACTCGCACAGGCAAAACAGTTGTTTTGGACGCTTGGTTATGAGGCCACATCGATTCATGATTTGACCCAAGCGATGGGGATTTCGCCGTCTAGCCTATACGCAGCGTTCGGTAGCAAAGCCAATTTATTTCAAGAGGTGTTGCAAAACTACACGGCACAAAACGCATGCTCGATTCATCGTTTTTTTGAGCAATATACGGACTATCGTTGCGCGATGGCGGCCTACCTACAACAGATTGCCATTCAACTGACACAGCCTGATCATCCACGCGGCTGTATGGTCACCAGTGCCGCAACCAACTGCAAGCCCGCCTCACAAGACATCGTAGATCAGTTGACCAAGCAGCGCATCCAACAACGTCAGATTCTACAAGACAAAATTAAACAGGCGATTGCAGCACAGCAACTGCCGACCGCGACGGATGCCGAAGGCTTGGCCAATACGTATGCTGCGCTGATTCATGGCATGACCACTTTGGCACGTGATGGCGCAACACAACAGGCGTTATTGCAGATCAGCGAAAACGCCATGCAACTGTGGGATCAAGCAGGTCAGCCGTTGACGACTGTCCCTAGCCCTTGATTCGCATCATTTGCAGCGCAAAGATCAACGCGACAAATAGCCCCATCTGAAACACCAACAGCAGTTGAAAGCTCCGATCCCGCAGCTTAAACGGAATTGCTAGCGCCGTAATCGCCGCAGGAATCAATAGCAGTAACAGCAACAGTTGCGTCAAGCTCTGTAATAAACTAACCGAGCCAATCCACTGATCCAGTGGCAGAACACGATACAGCTCGGCATGCCACTCTAGCATCGGATTGCCCGTACGTAGCGGAATGAAGCTGACCAATACATTGGCCAATATCAGTAGCGCCAAAATCACCACAGGGGTTTTGGTTGGGCGTGGCTCGGTCGACTCAAGCGGTGCATCACTACTCATGTACCCGCCCCCATTTTCCACAGGATCCACACCCCTGCAATCAGCCAACCCAAACTCAATGCATTGCGCCAATGCACGCGCTCGCCTTTAAATGTATTCAGCGCCCACGCCCCCAACAAAAACAGTAGCGGCACGATCACCAGATGCACCAACAGTACCAGCGCAATCAACGACAGTGGCCGATCTTCGGGAGGCAATGGCACAAAACCACCCAAGCTAAACACCAGCACAAATACCGCCAAACCTACTGTGATGGGCAATGGCACCAGATTGCGACGCAGTGTAGGATTGGCGGCTTGTGCATTCGGCTGGGAAGCGAGATCAGGGTCTGGATTCATGGCTGCTCCTAGGGTCTGGTCTGTGATCAAACGGCTTGACTGCCAACCCGTGCCAGCTCTGCCCGCATTTGATCAATTACCGCTTGGTAATCTGGTTTGCCAAAAATCGCCGAGCCTGCAACAAACATATCAGCACCTGCTTCGGCAATTTCACGGATATTAGCTGGAGTCACCCCACCATCGACTTCCAAGCGAATCTCACGACCACTCGCCTCAATCCGCTGACGGACGAGACGTAGCTTATCCAGAGTACTGGGAATGAATTTTTGGCCACCAAATCCTGGGTTCACGCTCATCAACAGGATTTGATCAACTTTATCCATCACATGATCAAGATAGTGCAACGGCGTGGCAGGGTTCAGTACGAGACCACACTTTGCACCGCCGTCTTTGATCAATTGCAGTGAGCGATCCACATGCTGTGAGGCTTCAGGATGAAAGGTAATGATACTTGCACCTGCATCCAAGAAGTCACCGATCAGACGATCTACAGGTGACACCATGAGATGCACATCAATCGGCGCATCAATACCGTATTTGCGTAGCGCCGAACAGATCATGGAACCAAAGGTCAAATTCGGCACATAGTGATTGTCCATCACATCAAAATGCACCACATCTGCGCCTGCTTTAAGGACGTTTTCCACCTCCTCACCCAAACGCGCAAAATCAGCAGATAAAATAGATGGGGCAATCCAATAGGGTTGTGACATGACCAAAAGCTCATCCAAGCAAAGATGCGCTACCTTAACAAAAACCCGCCAGACTGTCAGTGTCGATTGTCAGCCTACTGACAGCGGATGCCTAACGTGCTAGATCACCTGTTGGGCAGCCACCGCTTCAATCGCGGCAACTCGCTCATCCGTGGCAGGATGCGACTGGAGCAACCGCCCTGCCCGTTGCCAGATGCGACTATTCTCTTCTGTGGATTCAGCGGATTCAGCTTCGGCATGTTCTGCGGCCAATCGTTTCAAAAAATCCGCTAAATATTGCACAGAGACATTGGCTTGTTGCAGTTGCTGCATGGCGTATTGATCGGCCTCCCGCTCAAAATCACGCGAATAATTCAACGCCAAAATCGCAGTAGGCACGCCAATCAACAGATCACTACTATCCCCCGTCATCCATGCAATCATCAAGCTGATGCTCAAGCCAGAAATCGCCTGTTGTAGGCTATGGCGCAATGCAACATGGCCTTGCTCATGCGCCATGACTGCCAGCAACTCATAGTCATTTTTGGCCAAATCCACCAGCTCGTCAGTCAGCACAATTCGTCCATTTGGCAATGCAAAAGCATTAGCACCCAAGCCTTTGCCCTGACGGAATATCATCTGCTCGGCCTGCTCGGGATCTAAGTATTGCGCATACAATGCCCGAAGCTGTTGCTGACGCAACGGGATCAAGGTGCTTGGCTCAGTCATCTCTTCGAGTTGTGCCTGCGCCTGATCGCCCAACCGAGATAGCGTCTGTGCAGGAAGATGGGTTGCCACAGACTTGGCCATGATCGGCACACCGTATTGGGTTAGACCCCAGACAAAACCAATCACCAACAGCACACTACAGACTATCAGCAGTGGACTACGCTCTAATCGCCAAAGATGATGCTGACGCTGTGCTGCTTTTGGTAAGACCCACGTCGGCAAATCAGTTTGCAAAAACTCAATTCGCGCCTCGTGGGGTAGCTCTATCGCAGGCTTGATCTGTCCGACTGCACCAATTAATAACATATCAGCATGTCGAAACACCGTACGCTGTCCATCGACCACCACCGCCACGCCTGCATCAGCGGGATATAGCAGCGCCTCACGCGCCGCAGCACGCTGGCCATCATAAAAACGCACGACCATTGAATCAGGCTGCATCATCTCAACTCATCTGTGATTGGCTGATGGGCATTGCGCCCACCTCTACAGGGAAACATCAATATCCAGAATATCCGATAGCTCCTCACCAAAAGCAGAAGGGTCTTGTTGCGCAAGCGTTAACAGATATGCAGGATCATCCTGCCAAAAGATACTCAACGACTCGACTTTATAGCGATGCTCCCGCACTGCTGCCCACGGCGACAACAGCCCAAAACTCAAGATGCGCGCAAACCAATTGCTCAACACAATCCACGCATAGCGCAACGGATTTAAATCACATTGAAACGGACTGTCTCCGATCAACGTATGTGCCCATGTCGTACGGTACAGCGCGCCTTGAATATACGGCACAACCAACAGCAGCACAGGAAACATCGCCGCCAACAACATCGGTGCAGTCAATGCCAATGCCAATCCAGCCACCACGATGATGATCAACGGAATCGCCATCGCAGCATAATAGGACTGCCAACGCACTGTCAGCGTAAACGGCAACTGCCCGACCTGTAGATGCCGAAACTGATATTGCTTGTGCTTATAAAATGCATATGGAAACAGCAAACCAAGGCTCAGCATGCTGAGCAGTGTCCACCACAGATAGGTCTTATACGCGCCTTTGTTGCTGCCCGAAAAATAAAATCGACTATTGCGGTACTTGCTGTTGCGGGCATTAAACCGATAAGTCGCTCGCAATAACCATGGCAACACCAATAAAATCAAAATTGGAAATGCCCACGCATAGTTTGGATCAATATTAGTGATCACCAGTGCCGTGATATATACCACGCCTGCAATGATTCGCCCCAACAGAATTTTGGTCGGTATACCCGTAAAATCAAATACCTCTTTGGCCAGTACCGTATGACCATAAAAATAACGCAGCCGCCGTACCTTAGCCCACGGCGCATAAAATCCAATGGTAATGATCGTCAATAAAATATTCACGATCCAAATCCCAAAATACTCTGAAGCCGTCCCGACAAAGCGAAAACGACTGACTTGCCCCACCGTCTCAGGCAGCGCAGGCGGCACAGCCGAGCCCATTGGCAAGGCAGCTGTGGTCGGCGTAGAAAAAGGATCAGGCATCGGTTGGGGTGTTGATTCAGGTTTATCCAGATTCATCATCGTCGTCAATTTAACCAAGTGATTTTATCAACAGTATATCCAAAGCCTGATCAGCAAGCAGCCTATTCACCTCAATTATTTTAAATCAAAGTGTTACACCAGCTTGATGCGCATGAAACCGCAAATGATCTTCAATCACTCTTTTGATAAAATAATAGCCATGATCATAGCCTTCATGCCGCCGCAAGATCAGTGGTTGCGCCACAGCTTGGCAAGCGGCTTCAAGGCGCTCTGGCATCAATTGTGACAAGAATTGATCTGCCAAACCTTGATCCACCAAAATCTCATCAAACTGTCGACCTTGAGCCATAATCAATCGACTGGCATCATGCGCCGACCACAGTGTCTGATCCTCACCCAGATAGGCCGAGAATGCCTTTTGTCCCCATGCCACATCGACGGGTGCAACAATCGGCGCAATCGCTGAAACCGATGCAAACTGTTCTGGATGCCGAAACGCCAAGGTCAACGCACCATGCCCACCCATCGAATGCCCCATCAAGCTGAGGCGACTAGGCTGAAAGTGCTGCTGAATCAGCGCATACAGCTCATCAACGATATAACGCTCCATCTGATAGTGCGCTGCCCAAGGTGCTTGGGTCGCATTCAGATAAAAGCCCGCACCCTGCCCAATATCCCAGTGGTCACCTTGTGCCACATCATCACCACGCGGACTGGTATCAGGTGAAATTAAGATTAAACCCAGCTCAGCAGCCATCTGCTGTGCATGCGCCTTGATTGCAAAGGTTTCCTCAGTACAGGTCAGACCCGCCAAATAGATTACCGCAGGACACGCTTGGCCTGCTAAGGCTTGCGGGGGCACATACACCCCAAATTTCATCTCACATTGGGTGGAAGTCGCATAGTGCTGATAAAAACGCTGCTCACCTCCAAAACAACGTTGTGCCGTCAGCTTGAGCAGAGTTGCAGCCTCATTGGTGGAGAGGGATTGGGTAGTTGACATGGGCAAATGCTCCTATTGATTCAATCGGCATGGCTACGGATCACAATACAGACCTGATCGACGCGAACGGCCACGGCATATCGTTCAAAAAACCAACAGCTTTGGTAGTGAACCGACCAGTAGTCATTTGGCTTGACTCAAAGGCTATCCAACATCAGCTACAGCGCTTTTTTGGACATCGATGTTGCGTAATATAGGCCGCGTCAGGACTGAATAATCAGCCGACCGAGGAGATGCACTCCTCACGATACAAATGTATCAGTTGATGCAGGGCAAACCCTCCTCGAACAACAGCAATCCAAGAGAGAGAACATCATGAACTCAATCCAAACTTTGAATGCAGCCGAACTCGACGAAGTATCAGGCGGTACCTTTGGTCTACTGAGCTTTGGCTTTAAGCTATTCAGCCCTTGCTTGCCCGCCCCGATCACTTGTGCCTTAGCACCAGCAGTAGCTTTGGACACCAAACTATTTGAAATCGAAAAAGCCATCATCACCGCCCCGATTAAAATCGTTGGTGGCTTGCTAGATGGCATCACCAGTGGCGGTACTTGCGCACCTGCACCACAACCACCTTGTGGTTGCTAAGCTGGTCTGACTCGATCAGATTGGAGCACAAGGATGTGTTCCCAGCTTCCAATCAATCCGCCTTAGTACACTACCACCGACCGAATCGACTCGCCCGCTTTCATCAGATCAAAGCCCTGATTAATCTCATCCAAGGCTAAATGATGGGTAATCAAATCATCGATATTCAGTTTGCCTTCCATATACCAATCAACGATTTTAGGGACATCAGTGCGGCCACGCGCACCACCAAAAGCCGAGCCTAGCCAATGCCGACCCGTTACCAACTGAAATGGCCGTGTTGAAATCTCTGCACCTGCTTCGGCCACGCCAATAATGATCGAACGTCCCCAACCCTTATGACAGCATTCCAATGCCTGTCGCATGACCTGAGTATTACCAATACATTCAAACGAATAATCCGCGCCACCATCCGTCAGTTGAATGATCGCATCAACCACGTTGTCGACCTCTTTGGGATTAATAAAGTGGGTCATGCCAAATTTACGCGCCATCGCCTGCCGCTCAGGATTGATGTCTACGCCGATAATTTTACCTGCGCCAACCATCTTTGCGCCTTGAATCACATTGAGGCCAATCCCGCCCAATCCAAACACCACTACATTTGCGCCTGCTTCGACTTTGGCGGTAAACAATACAGCGCCCACACCTGTGGTGACCCCACAGCCGATATAACAGACTTTATCAAATGGTGCATCTTCGCGGATTTTAGCCAGTGCAATCTCGGGTACGACAACATGATTGGCAAAGGTCGAAGTGCCCATATAGTGCAAAATCGGTTGCCCATCCAAACTAAAGCGAGATGTACCATCTGGCATCAGTCCCTGTCCTTGGGTCGTCCGAATCGCTTGGCAGAGATTGGTTTTTTGGGATAAGCAAAATTTACACTGGCGGCATTCAGGCGTATACAACGGAATCACGTGGTCGCCAGCCTTGAGGCTCTTGACCCCCTCACCAACTTCAAGCACCACACCCGCGCCTTCGTGGCCTAAAATTGCAGGGAATCGCCCTTCAGGATCAGCGCCAGACAACGTGTAATAGTCGGTATGACAGATCCCTGTTGCTTTGATTTCGACCAGTACCTCGCCTGCGCGTGGCGCCGCCAAATCCACCTCATGAATGGTCAATGGCTGACCAGCTTGCCACGCAATAGCTGCACGCGTTTTGATCATTGGAACGCTCCTTGTATCATCGGTTGAGCCGAATCCAGCGGATGCAGCGCAGCCACTGGCGGTGGAAATAAATAACTCTCAAAGCGTGGCAACATCAAGGCAATGTTACGACCAACCACCATTTGCGGTTCTGACGCATCATAGCCACCATCTTGCTCCATTTGTCGTATGCGTTCGGTAGCAGTATCAAACGCCGCGGCTAACGAGCTTTCATTACGCATCGCCTCCGCAAAAAACGCACGACCAAAATAGGTATACTCTGGCGCATTGGTGCAACCAAACGAGGTCTTATCCGCAGCCGAAGCCGTGATCACCATCGTATCTGGCGAACGTAAGGCTTCAATAAAACTACCTGAGTAACAGGCTGATACCACCAATACACGCCAACGAATACCTGAACGATCCAGTGCCTGTCGTAACCATGTGGGATCAATCGAATCCAAAGCAATCGGCTCGTTCGATAGCTCAAATATATTCGGTAACCCATGCGAGGTCATAAACAAAAATAAAACATCTTCATCAGGATTCATTTGCTGGCCAACCCGTGCCAACGTCCGCTCCAAACTGGTTTTGGTCGCCATCGGTGCACTGTCTTGGGTCTGCGGATGGTTAAACAATCCAATTGATCGACCCAATGTCCCAAAACGAGTATCAAACTGTCGTTGGGTCTGCTCTACTTCAAACCGAAACACATCTTGATAGCCTGCACCACCCACCCCGACAAAATACCAATTGGTCTCACCCAAAACACCTTGCTGCATTTGGCTTAATTGCTCATCTAACAAACGTGGCTGCGCATACAGTGCCGCTTCGGGTAAGCGGGGGGCTTGCTCATCGACCTTCCAGATCGGCTGGGTATCCATTGCCCCCTGCCAAATCGCCAGAATCATCACCGTACCCGCAAAAATCAGCCCGCGCTCCCACCATGGCCACTTAAGTTCCCGCGCAAAAATCCACATCACGGCCAGTGTCTGCCAAATAAACAGCAGCGCGAACAGTGTCCCCATCATGGCGTAACTCCATGTGGGCAATCGTCCAGTCTGACCTAAAAACTGCAAAAGACTTTGAATTAAAACAATATTAATATCACCTGCCAGCCATAAGACCGCAGGCACTAAAATCAGACGACCTAAACCTTGACGCTGGGCTAAAAAAATCCCTGTGATCAAGGCAATGAATGGCCATAGCAAATAGCTAATCAAGCCTTGTAAGTTAAACTGCCCTTGCCCACTGACACTGACCCAACTAAACAAAGTATTGGCCAATGCCGCCATGATCGCCAACAAACCAAATTGCAGCGCACTGGGTGTCACATAGGCGAACGCGCGCCGTGAACCCACCAACATCCACAAGGCTGCAAGTTCATTGTCGCGCAGATCTTCCAAAAAATTGCGGGACGGCTTTAGGTTGATCATGTTGCGACCTATTCACATCATGTCGAACATGCTAACAAAAAATTCAGTATGATCTGTTTCAGCTTTGCAGTTTTGCACAAATATTCCTGACCATAGCGTCGCATCCTGTCGCTCATACATCTAACGGCTCGCTTGGCCAGCGCAAGTGTAAGGATTGTTCAGTTGTATTCAGATCAGGTTGGTAAGGCAACATCCCCAAACAGGGCG
>JAYXXU010000204.1:0-1362 GCA_036019135.1 Pseudomonadota bacterium
ATGCCAGCAAAGCTTTTTCGGTATCCTCACTGACGCTGCGATAACTATCGCCTGCTCGACGTGCCCGATAATTCAAATAAAATGAAGGAATTTCGAGCACACCTACCCGATAGGTTTTGTGTTCCCGCTCAACCTCGATGACCCGATGCCGTAACGCAGCGTCTTCTTGTTCAATCACATCCCGCACAATCGTGACTTGGCGTGCTTGGGCAGCGGATGCATTTGGTGCCAACAAACGTAGAGTGACCTTCGTGCCACGCTTGCCGCGAATCAGCCCAACAATTTCCGAACTTGACCACCCCACCACATCGACCATCGGCTCACCATCTTGAGCGACACCAATGATCCGATCACCTGCACGCACCAACCCTGTTTTGCTGGCAGGACCACCCTCAACGATGGTTTCAATCCGTGTATAGTCCTCATTGCCACGCTCTGGCCGAATCGACACACCGACACCCTCTAGTGCCAAAGTGGTCTGACGATTCATTTCCATCGCTTCAATCGGCGCATAATAGTTGCTATGTGGATCATAGGTCGCCATAGCCGAGTTTAATAAGATCTCAAGCACCCGATCACTCTTGACCCGCGCCATGCGCTCTAGCTGACGTTGATAGCGCTTTTGTAAGGTCTCGACAGGCCCCAACTCACTGGCGCTCAAATCTTGACCGCGTGCCAAGGCAGGATTGTCTTTGAGTGCTTGTTGTTTGGCGGCTTCTGACTCTTTGCTGATGGTGAGGTTGATCAACTGCGATACCAGTTGTTTTTGCCAAAATGCCTGTTGTTCGGCTGATGTGGCAAAAAACGGCGCTTTTTCGCGATCCACATCAATCGTGTCGCTTCGATTCAGATCTTGTGGCTGCTTAAGCTGCGCCAACATATACTGATGAAACTGATTGGAGCGCTGCTGATAACGCTCATAAATCTCAAATGCAGGCCGTAAGTCCCCTGTTTTAAGATGGCGGCCAAGGTTTTTGGCATATTTTTGACGAAACTGATCAACATCTGATTTTAAAAATAAAATATGTTCTGGATCTAGACTATCAATCAACATGTCAAACACGCGCACCGATACATTTTCATCGAGTGACATATTCAGGTAGTGATGCCGATCCAGCAAAGTTGCCACTTGACGCGTAACTAACGCTTGCTCGCGAGTCGGCAGCAGTTGTTGTTGGGTCTCAGCCGCACTGGCTGGTGTCGCGCCACCAATCACATGATTAAAAAACAAACCGCCGCTAACGAGAGCGAGCGCACAGGCTAAGTTTTGGAGTTTCATAAGCTGCACAGACTTCCTTGAAAAAGCATATCCGAACCCAATCGGACAAACTGGCATATGCGGGATTTATCGCATTGTGCCAT
>JAYXXU010000205.1:0-5016 GCA_036019135.1 Pseudomonadota bacterium
CTGGCTCTGGCTCTGGCTCTGGCTCTGGCTCTGGCTCTGGCTCTGGCTCTGGCTCTGGCTCTGGCTCTGGCTCTGGCTCTGGCTCTGGCTCTGGAAAAGTATACTTGGCGTTAGGATCAGGCTGTACAACTGCTTCAATCAAACCGTAATACAATAGCGTACTGAGGTTTTCTTCGGTCATCAGACTGCGCAAAATCAATGCCGAGGAGGCATCGTTTTTGTCGATTAACAATAAAAGCTGACGCTGACGACTGGTCAAGCGTCGATCACGGTTGGCCAGTGCATCATAGGCCAACAGAGTTTTGCGGAATTGGGCGGGGGTGCTTGAAGCCGTCGGCAGGAACGCATTCATCGTGGACATCCATGACCTTGCATCTAGGCGTCCATCGTACGGATCATATATGACTGTTTACTGACAAACGGTATATTTTTTCTGACAAAATTATTAAATTTCGCGCTACATCACACTTGAGATGCAGCGCAAACTGGAAGATGCGCTACTTTGAATCAACGCAGCTTTAAGGTCATCAGACCAAATACAACCAACATAATGGTAATGATCCACGAGCGAATCACAACTTGGGTTTCTTGAATGCCTTTGAGCTCAAAATGATGATGAATCGGCGCCATCAAGAAGATCCGCTTTTTACGCAGCTTATAAGAGCCGACCTGCAAAAACACAGAAACCGCAGAGGCCACAAACAATCCACCCATGATGGCAAATACAATCTCTTGCCGTACCATCACCGCCATCGTGCCCAACATCGCACCAAGGGTCAGCGCGCCCACGTCACCCATAAAGACTTGGGCAGGATGCGCGTTAAACCACAAAAAGCTCAAGCCAGCGCCAATCATCGCCGCACAAATAATAATCAACTCACTGGCATGTGGGATATACGGAATCTGAAGATATTCCGCATAGCGGGCATCACCCGTCAGATAGGCAAATGCGCCCAGACCTGCGGCCACCATCACCACGGGCATAATCGCCAAGCCATCTAGCCCATCCGTGAGGTTGACTGCATTACTCGCACCATTAATGACCAAATAAGTAAAGGCAATAAAACCCAACCCATACGGAATTACAGACAGTGGAATACTTAGGTTTTTAAAAAATGGAATCAGCAAATCTTGCATATTGGTGGCCAAGACAGGACTATTGCTTTGAGCAGCAATCACATATAACGCGATCCCTGCGCCCAATGCACCGACCGATGTCCAAAAATATTTTTTGCGCGCGGGTAATCCTTTGGGATCTTTGTGTTTAATTTTAAGCCAATCATCCATCCAACCGACTGCACCGAACACCACCATCACGCCCAATACAATCCAGACGTATGGGTTGGTCAGATCAGACCACAGCAACACACTAAAGGCGATACTGACCAAAATCAGAATCCCTCCCATGGTCGGTGTACCGCTTTTGACCAAGTGTGTTTGAGGGCCATCACTACGCACGGCTTGGCCGTATTTGAGTGCCCGCAATTTTTCGATGACTTTAGGCCCAAGTAACATCCCGAACACAAGCGCGGTCAGCACTGCCAACATGGCACGCAAGGTGAGATACTGAAAAACCATGAATTTATGGTCGTAATTACCCAGATGTTCAAATAACCACAATAGCATTAACGCGCCTCCAGTAGGGCTTCACATAGCGTTTCCATGGTGGTAGAACGCGAACCTTTAAATAACACACTGACCATACCCGATTGGGCGGCCAATACTGCCTGCAAATCCGTCCAGAGACTGGCTTTATCTGTATACGCATGGGCGCTGATCTGATCGGTTTGGCGCTGAACACCTGCAATGGTGTGACGGGCATATTCACCCACCGCCAGCACATGTTGCAGATCCATGGCCGCCAAGTCTTGACCGAGTGCCTGATGCTCCGCTGCGGCTTCATCGCCCAACTCGCCAATATCCCCCAACACCAACACCTTGACCCCTGCTTGCGCAGCCAACACCTGTGCTGCTGCACGTACAGAATGCGGATTGGCGTTGTAGGTATCATCAATCACCGTCAGCAATTCACGATGGTGAAATGCTAACCGACCTTTGACATTGGTGGCCTGAGCCAGACCCGTTGCAATCTGTGCCAACGGAATACCCAACGCCAGCGCACAGGCAGCGGCGGCCAATGCGTTGTCAATATTATGCTGACCTGCAAACGGCAGTTGGATCGCTGTCTGACCATCGGGTGTATTTAAGATAAATTGACTATGGGTTGGCAGTCGCTCAATCGCACTGGCAAACACCTCACCGCCCTGCCCAAAACGCTGAGTTGGATATGGCGCTGCTGCGGCTGCAAGCACCGCCTGAAAATCGCCTGCACTGGGTATAATCGCTGTCCCTGAAGCAGGCAATCCCTGAAAAATCTCTGATTTGGCGCGGGCAATGCCTTCACGCCCCCCAAACTCGCCCAAATGTGCTGTGCCGATATTCAATACAGCCGCGACCTGTGGTTGTACCAATTGCGTGGTATAAGCAATTTCGCCGACATGGTTTGCGCCCAGCTCCATCACGGCATACTGATGATCCGCAGTCAACTCCAACAACATCATCGGCACACCCAGATCGTTGTTCAGATTGCCCCGCGTCATCAAGGTCGGTGCAGATAATGCCAAAATACTGCCCAGCATTTGCTTGGTAGTGGTTTTGCCACTTGAACCTGTCAAGGCCACGACTTGTAGACTGGCAAACTGCTGACGGTGGTACGCTCCCAATGCCCCCAAAGCCAAGCGTGTATCTGCAACCTGTAACTGAGCAATCGACACATCGGCAATGGGTCTGGCCACAATCGCGGCCACAGCCCCTGCCGCTGCGGCTTGCGCCACAAAATCATGCGCATCGAACCGC
The DNA here is from genome assembly GCA_036019135.1 of Pseudomonadota bacterium. Lineage (GTDB taxonomy): Bacteria > Pseudomonadota > Gammaproteobacteria > Pseudomonadales > Moraxellaceae > JAYXXU01. The sequence goes on from JAYXXU010000205.1 coordinate 2,857, forward strand.
TCACCTTTGAGTGCCAAAAACACATCCCCTGCCTGAATCTGTCGGGTATCGGTGATGATCCGCCCAATACGGCTGGATATATGCAGTGGCTGTATCCACTGCCCCTCGGTGGCTTGTGCCAAACGCTCAATTGTCCACATCAACGCTATCCACCTGTATGTTATTCAATTCAGTATGCCTCACTAGGCAGCGCTCACCGTCTGCTGCGATTAACGGTCTAGCGCCTGTTCAGACATCGCATCGCGTGTTGCGCTTACATCCAACAACTCAATACGGGCTTGGCGTAGCTCGACCACATCATCGAACCAATGCCGCACCCCTTGAATTTCTTGGTAGTCCTCATGGCCTTTGCCCGCTAAAACGACCGCATCACCTGCTTGGCTCAAGTGTAAGGCTTGACGAATGGCCTGCCGACGATCTGGCTGCACGCAAATCTTGGATGAGTCTGCCTCACTCAAGTCCTGTTGCATGTCATCCAAAATCGCCTCCACTGACTCGCGGCGCGGATTGTCTGCGGTCAAAATCAACTGATCAGCATGTGCCAATGCAGCCTGTGTCATCAATGGGCGTTTGCCTCGATCACGATCACCACCACAACCAAACACCACCCAAAGCTGGCCTTGGACATGTGGGCGCAGGCTAGACAGTACTTGTACCAAAGCATCAGGTGTATGCGCGTAATCCACCACCAGCAAGCGCTCAGTATCGGGAATCACTTGCATACGACCCGCAGCCCCCACCAGATTTGGCACTTGCCGCACCAGATCCGCCATCGGCACACCCACCGCATATACGGCTGCAATCGCCGCCAGTAGGTTGCTGACATTAAAATGCCCTAACAGAGGGCTATGCAATTGCACATCACCTGCTGGGGTACGAATCTGCAAGGTTGCCCCTGTGACCTGATAGTCCGCAGACAATACAGCAAAATCAGCCGTCGGCTGTTGGGTGCTATATGACCAAACCCGTACCTGTGGCGGCAGTTGCGCAGACAATTGCGCACTGGCAGGATCATCCGCATTCAAAATCGCGGTATGTAGTGATGGAAAATGAAAAAGCTTGGCTTTGGCTGCCAGATAAGCCGCCAATGTGCCGTGATAATCCAAATGATCGCGGCTCAAATTGCTAAACACCGCCACCTCAATCGGTGTACCGACCAAGCGACCTTGGTCTAAGCCATGCGAACTGGCTTCTAAGCACGCAAATTGTGCCCCTTGTTTTGCATAATCACGCAAATGTTGCTGCAAGCTCAGCGCATCTAAAGTGGTATGACTCGACGGTGCTAAATTCGGCAAGATCCCATTGCCCGTTGTGCCCATCACCGCACAAGGATGCTGATTCAAGCTCAACAGCTCTGCCATCAATCGACTGATCGTGGTTTTGCCATTGGTACCTGTCACGGCCAACACCCGCAAGGCATCAATCTGCGGATCAGCATACCAACGCTGTGCCAGCACACCAACCCAGTCGCTCAAGTCAGGCCAATGCAGCACAGGAATCGCTAGCTCGCTACCACTCAGTGGTATATCACTCACAATCGCCACAGCACCGCGTGCTACGGCATGATCCGCAAACTGCTGTAGCTGCTCGGACGTAGAGCCGCCTTGTCGCAACAACAACACATTGCCCGCAACCACTTGGCGACTATCTAGACACAGACCTGTCAGCGTAATCTGGGTATAAGCCGATAGACGTTCAGGACAGAGTTCAGCCAATGTTTTCATGCACACCTCCGTGGGTTGTGGCCTTAAGGCGTGGTCGGGGTTGCTTTGACCTCTAGCGGCTGGTCAAGTGGCACGTTCATTAGTCGCAATGATTCTTGCATCACTTTGGCAAAAATCGGCGCTGCCACCAATCCGCCATAATATTGGCCAACTGGGTTTTCGACCACTACCGCCAATGCAATGCGCGGATCACTCACAGGTGCGATACCAACGAATAGTGCCCGATACTCTGTACGCGAATAGCCCTTACCATCGGGTCGTAGCTTACGCGCTGTCCCTGTTTTGCCTGCCACACGATAGCCTGCAATCGCTGCTTGACGCGCCGTGCCGCCAGGTTTGGTTACCCCCTCCATCATCAGCAGCACATCATGGGCAATCTTGGGGTCTAAGATTTGCTTGCCTGCGACGGGGGTTTGGCGTTTTTCGAGCGTGAGCG
>JAYXXU010000206.1:0-13115 GCA_036019135.1 Pseudomonadota bacterium
ATCCAAGTCGGGCACATGCTCACGCTTGGCCAGTCCCAAGGGATCAAGCTTGGCTTTTTGGTGGCCACGGTTCCGATACGCCGCAATCAGTTGCAGCACACCCACCTGACGACGCTCGTGATCGGTACTGACCGAACTTTGCAACATCGGTTGCGCGCGCGTGCTATTGCGCGCCAGCAGTAGGAACTGCTCGCGTACATTGCGATGTGGCTGATCACCTTGTGGATACTGTTCAAAATAACTGCGCCATTCAGCATCTACCGAGTCGGGTGCAGTTAAATAATGTTCGTAAAGTTCTTCGATATAGGCAGCATTCTCGCCGGACAATTCAGTGTCTCGTTGCTGCGCTTCTACCTCATACATGAGTCTGCTCGTCTTCAAATCGCAAAAATGCAAGCTGCTGGATAAAGCAGGCTTACCCCCGCAGGCATCTCAGGGTGATGAGACACCTACTACCCTCGGTTGGGCGTTACGGCTAGACGATGAATCAGGGACTTCCAGAGTTCACCAATCGAACACGACATTTCGGCTATTCCCCACACATCGCTGCACAGACGAACCTCATCTGAGCGCACAATCTGCGGACGACTAGCCTTAATGTGTTACACCGTACTCACACGCATGTGAGCATTTTTGCAAATCGAATTGGCGAATCAAACCAAAAGGGCGGGCTTGATTGGCGAATGCGACTTTCAGACAGCATCTGAATCTATTGGTTGAAAATCCTAGCACGCCAAGCATGCTTCCTCTGATTTTTTTGCTCAATAGCGATTATTAAGTTAAAAAATATGACATCACTGTGAGCGCTACGCTCAGCCACTATTTTCTCCGCTGCTATGCTGATATTGGCCTGAGTGTGACAGATTCTAAAGACAAAAAAGCACGCCGAAGCGTGCTTTGTTTGTATTAACTACGTCAACTCGCGTCATGAGCTTGTAGACGTTGGCACAGATTTAACCCGCTTGATCAAGGATCATGTTGCGGATATGACCAATCGCCTTGGTGGGATTTAGTCCTTTTGGACAGACCGATACGCAGTTCATGATGCCACGGCAACGGAACAGGCTGAACGGATCATCCAAATCAGCCAAGCGTTGTGCAGTGTCTTGATCACGCGTGTCCGCGATAAAGCGATACGCATGCAGCAAGGCAGATGGCCCCAAGAACTTGTCAGGATTCCACCAGAATGACGGACACGAGGTTGAACAACATGCACAGAGAATACACTCGTACAAACCGTCTAACTTCTCGCGATCTTCTGGCGCTTGTAGACGCTCAGTTGGTGGTGCTGGCTGATCATTGATCAGATATGGACGAACCTTTTCATACTGCGTATAAAACTGGTTCATGTCTACCACCAAGTCACGAATGACTGGCAGACCTGGTAGCGGACGCAAGACGATCTTCGCAGGCAGATCGTTCAGGTTCTGCAAGCAGGCCAGACCGTTTTTGCCGTTGATGTTCATGCCATCCGAACCACAAATCCCCTCACGGCATGAGCGGCGGAAAGACAGAGTTTCGTCTTGTTTTTTCAGCTTAATCATCGCATCCAGCAACATGCGGTCGCTATCATCTAGCTCCAGCGTGAAGGTCTGCATGTATGGCGCTTTGTCCTTGTCAGGATCATAGCGATAGATTTCAAATGTGCGGGTTCCACGGCTCATTTTGCTCTCCACACCTTAGAATGTACGGGTCTTCGGTGGTACCGAATCAACAGTCAGTGGTTTCATACGCACTGGCTTGTACTCAAGACGGTTATCACTGGAATACCACAGGGTATGTTTCATCCAATCACGGTCATTACGGCCATTTGGATGCTCGGAATCGTTCTCTGGGCGCTCATAATCCACCACAGTATGCGCACCACGACATTCATGGCGAGCCGCAGCAGAGATCATGGTGGCTTTGGCCACTTCATACAAGTTTTCGACCTCAAGAGCCTCAACTCGTGCCGTGTTGAACACCTGTGACTTGTCACCCAGATGGATATTTTTAACGCGAGGTGCAAGCGCTAGAATCTTCTTCACCCCCTCGTCCATGCTGGCTTGGGTACGAAAAACCCCTGCATGCTGCTGCATGACACGACGGATTTCGTCAGCAACATCTTGCGCATTCTCACCTGTGGTGGATTGCTGCAATTTGTTGATCCGCGCCATAGTCTGCTCAAGCACATGCTTTGGCAATGGCTTATAGCTGCTGCTCGAAGCACGCACGGTCTCAGTGATATGGTCACCTGCCGCTTTACCAAACACGATCAGATCCAGCAATGAGTTGGTTCCCAAACGGTTTGCACCGTGAACACTCACGCAAGAACACTCACCAATCGCATAGAGACCTTTGACCACTTGGTTTGGCTCGTCGCCATTTGGTACGACGACCTGACCATTGATATTGGTCGGAATGCCGCCCATTTGATAATGGATAGTCGGCACGACTGGAATCGGCTCTTTGGTACAGTCCACGTTGGCAAACTTTTTACCAATCTCGAACACCGATGGCAGACGCTTCATGATGGTTTCCGCACCCAAATGGGTCAGATCCAGCACCACATAGTCCTTGTTTGGCCCACAGCCACGACCTTCTTTGATTTCTTGGTCCATCGAACGTGATACGAAGTCACGCGGCGCCAAGTCTTTCAAGGTCGGGGCATAACGCTCCATAAACGGCTCGCCAGAGGCATTACGCAATACACCGCCTTCACCACGACAGCCTTCGGTCAGCAGCACACCAGCACCAGCGACGCCAGTTGGGTGGAACTGCCAAAACTCCATGTCTTGCAATGGAATACCAGCACGAGCAGCCATGCCCAAACCGTCACCCGTATTGATATAGGCATTGGTTGAGGCTTGATAAATCCGACCTGCACCACCTGTCGCAAACAAAGTTGCTTTGGCTTGGAAGACACTAACCGCACCTGTTTCTTGGTCAATGGCGGTTACACCCAAGACGTCACCGTCATCATCACGGATCAAATCAAGTGCAATCCACTCAACGAAGAATTGAGTGCCCATCTCCAAGTTTTTTTGATACAGCGTGTGCAATAACGCATGACCTGTACGGTCAGCCGCTGCACAGGCACGCGGTACGGCTTTTTCGCCATAGTTGGCACTGTGACCACCGAATGGACGCTGATAGATCGTTCCATCGGCATTGCGGTCAAATGGCATGCCCATGTGCTCTAGCTCATACACCATCTTCGGTGCTTCACGGCACATGAACTCAATCGCATCCTGATCACCCAGCCAATCAGAGCCTTTTACGGTATCATAGAAATGATAGTGCCAGTTGTCTTCACCCATATTCCCCAAACTCGCACCAATGCCACCTTGCGCAGCAACTGTATGCGAACGGGTTGGAAATACTTTCGTCAATACGGCAACTTTCAAGCCTGCACGGGCAAGCTGCAAAGAAGCACGCATCCCAGAACCACCGCCGCCGACAATCACAGCGTCGAAATTCAGGGTCTTGATGTTACTCATGTCATCTTTGGACAGAACAGCCATGATGTTTTCCTAAATCAGCCCCAGAAAATCTGGATACCCCAGACCGTAAACACGAAGACCGCAATGACCATCGCAGCTTGTAGAACGAGACGCAGGCCGTTGGCACTTGCACCCATTTGGCGTGTGGTGACGTAGTCGGTCAAAACCGTCCACAAGCCAATCCACGCGTGTCCCGCCAAGGACAACACTGCCAACAAACTAAAGATTTTCATTGGCAACGTCATCATGAAGCCATACCACGCTTCATAACCAAAGCCAGGGTTGAGAAGAATCCAGCCAAACACCACAACGGTGTAGACAGCCAAAATCACAGCAGAAATTCGCTGAACAGCCCAATCGCGTGAGCCTGATCCGGTTAGACCTGTTGCACTTTTCATCAGAACATCACCCAAACAACTGAGGCCAAAATGCTGATCACCGAAATCACCAACATCACAGTCGCCGCAGTACGGCCGCTGTTCAGCTCTTCAGCCACGCCGACATCCGCCAGCAAATGCTTGATTCCAGCAAAAAAGTGATAGATCAATCCAGCCAGAAACACCCAGACGACCAACTTCACCAAAACATTGCCAAACACCACATCACGAACGTGGGCAAAGCCTTCTGGCGAAGCCAAAGAACCCTGAAGCAGCCACAACAGGACTGGGATCAGTAGAAAAATAATGATTCCAGACACACGGTGCAGAATCGAGGCGATGGCCACGGGTGAGCGCAAATTCACGCTCAACACCTGACCCATAGACAGATTGACAGGTCTGTTGCTTTTCACAGCGGGCATCCTGTAGCAGAACCCCTTGATCAAAAAGATGATCAGCAGGAGTCAAATATCAAAGGAAAGCTGGCACGACAGCAGGACAAATGCAGACTTTTCGCGCCCGCAATAAACAACGAAGAAGTATAGTGAGCTTGCACGATAAATACAAACCCACACACCAAAACAGCACTACAACACTTTATTCTAATATTTTTGATTCTGATTTTTATATCACGATTTAAAATACCCAAAATACCCATTCTGGCATGCACTATGCTACGCTTATTCACCGCAGAATGCTGTTGATATCACAGTGCCAACCCTCAAGCTGCTTGAGCAAAATCACCTGTGGTTTAAAGCATTAGCATGCGTTCACGCTCCCCTCTTGCAGGAAGCTGTGGACTGCCGCTAAACTGCCGCTGTTCGCGAGAACCTACCGCTCGACAAGTGGAACGTCATGCCTGAATACTCAATGTTGAGTATTGATCCGTAGATGAATGCTTGTGCAGCCTATCGGTCATACAGGAAACCACATTTTTATCTCCAAGTCCTTTTCGATGCTGTGAGATGGGTTTGGAGATCACCGTGTGGACTGTCATATAAGCCAAATGCAACCCAAGCCGATGGTGCTTTTTAGACGGTCCTTTTTGCGTTCGGAGCCAGCGAGAATTGATAGTTGATTCTCGGTATTCCGGCGTTCCGGCCGTAATATTCCTCATTAGGAGAGTTTTAATGTCTGGCACGACTGGCAAGAAAGCCGTTCTCACCCTGAATGACCAACAGATTGACCTACCGATTCAAAGCGGCACACTAGGTCCAGATGTGATTGATGTCAAAGATGTTTTATCCAAGGGATTTTTTACATTTGACCCTGGTTTCATGGCTACTGCGGCATGTGAATCCAAAATCACCTATATTGATGGTGATCAAGGTGTACTGTTGCATCGTGGTTATCCGATTGCACAGTTGGCTGAGCAAGCTGACTATCTCGAAGTCTGCTATCTGTTGCTCAATGGCGAACTCCCCAACGCTGAACAAAAAGCCGAGTTCTATGCACTGGTAGCCAATCACACCATGGTGCATGAGCAACTGCGTAAATTCTATGATGGCTTCCGCCGTGATGCGCACCCTATGGCCATCATGTGTGGCGTGGTTGGTGCATTATCCGCGTTTTATCATGATGGCTTGGATGTCAATGATCCAAAACACCGTGAAATCACTGCGATTCGCCTTGTTGCCAAAATCCCAACACTGGCTGCCATGTGCTACAAGTACAGCGCTGGTCAACCATTCGTCTATCCACGCAATGATTTGGGCTACGCTGAAAACTTCCTGTACATGATGTTTGCCGTGCCTGCCAACCCAGACTACAAGGTCGATCCGATCCTCGCCAAAGCGATGGATAAGATCTTTACCTTGCATGCTGACCATGAGCAGAACGCTTCCACCTCAACTGTACGCTTGGCAGGTTCAACAGGTGCTAACCCTTATGCGTGTATCGCAGCAGGTATCGCAGCGCTTTGGGGGCCTGCACATGGCGGTGCAAACGAAGCTGTCTTGAGCATGCTAGACGAAATCGGCAGTGTCGAAAACGTCGCGGCCTTCATGGAAAAAGTCAAAACCAAAGAAGTCAAGCTGATGGGCTTTGGTCACCGTGTCTACAAAAACTTTGACCCACGCGCCAAAGTCATGAAGCAGACCTGTGACGAAGTATTGGGCGCACTGGGCATCAACGATCCACAGCTTGAACTGGCGATGGAACTTGAACGGATTGCACTGTCTGATGAATACTTCATCAAGCGCAATCTGTATCCAAACGTTGATTTCTATTCAGGCATTATCCTAAAAGCCATTGGCATCCCGACCAGCATGTTCACGGTGATCTTTGCCTTGGCACGCACTGTCGGTTGGATCAGCCACTGGCTCGAAATGCATAGCGCACCGTATAAAATTGGCCGTCCACGCCAGTTGTATACAGGCTCAGCACAGCGTGACTTTACTCCGCTCGATCAACGTTAATTGATCATGTAAAAAGACCGCTACGGCGGTCTTTTTTTAGTCAAGCATAAAGGCGGCGTTTGATGCCTCAGTTTAAATTTTATAATTTATTCAAATTCGGCTTCATCATCGTTGGACTGATTAGCCTGACAATTGCAGTGGGTTTGGCTTATTTTTATGTGCAGTATTACCGCTCATCTCACCAAAGCATTCAACAACATCGTGATGAAGGGCAAAACAACTTTCTCAATATATCGAACCCAACACAAGCGAGCTGTCTGATTACAACAGAGAGTCGCCAATCTCACTGGATTTATACGGTTGCGAGTAGGTCATCTGATACAGACCTCTCACCTTCAGAACTAAGGCGGAAACAATATCCCATACAGTTTTTTGCTCCCATTTTGTTTAGTCAACAAGATACGGTGTATTTGTGGCTTCGATGTGCCCACGAAAACTGTCACGATGATTCCGTTAAAAGTTGGAGTGAAATTCTGTTCAAACAACCACAAACCCAACTGAATCGACAGCAGTTTGCACAACTTGTTGCCTTACAACGTGCGCCAAGCCGCTACTTAAACGACTCTATCGCCTTGCAACAGCGTACTGAATACCTGCTACAACGCGCATCTGAATGTTTGGACTAAACAGAATCGCATGCCCGCTTAAGACAGATCAAACGGCAAACACTTGACCCATGCGGCACAATCCTGCCCATGCGCCCGCCGCATAAAATAATCTTGCACCATTTGTGCCTGTTGCTCAACGCCATAAGCCAAAAACGGTTTATCTGGACGCAATTGATACCGATAGCGTCGATCTAGTAGAGCACGCCGTACCACACGCAGACCATGTTGCACCTGCCAAACATGCACCAACTCATGAATGAACCAACCCTGATCGGCCAAATCTGCGACCGAAAAATCATCACACCAGTCGTCAGGATGAAAATAAACATGTCCATTGGGACTCAACGCATAACCACGCAAAATCCAACGACTCGATACGATCCGAATCGGCAGCCAATCCAACTGATCAGCAAAAATCGAACGTGCCAACTCAATTTCGCCATGTGTCAACGGCCGCTCATACTCAATTTGGAGCAAAAATCGTCGAATACTCATAAAAAAAATCGCTGCGCATGCGGATGACCACAAAAAAAGCGCCCTCTTTTCTGAATTCCCTTGTCTTCACGTACCAGAATGCCGCAATATTCGCACGCTTTCATCGTGACTTGCTGCGGACGCTCAGGCATACGGGGATACATCAAACGCCACAAAAAACGCATGAGATACAGAACGATTGCGGTGATAATCAGCAGTTTTAGCATAGCGATCTGCTCCTAAAATATGAGATGCTGCCTGTGCAAGATATCCCTCCTGCTATATAGTGCAACGCAGTATAACCGTCTACCCTGAATGGGTGTTGTAATGGAATTTATATCTTCATGAGTGATTTGACTCTCGCGCTTGCCCAATCTACTTTTCGAGTAGGTGACCTTGCTGGCAATACCCGCCATATGATTCAACTGGCCGAGCAAGCTCGTGACCAAGGCGCACAACTGATTGTTTTTCCCGAGCTTGCACTGACGGGCTACCCGCCAGAAGACCTATTGCTGCGCCCCAGCCTCTCATTGCGCGTCAAGACTGCACTAGAACAACTCCAAGCGGTCGAAGGCATCGTAATGATCGTTGGCTATCCCGAATGCCATGATCAACAGCGCTTTAATGCGGCAGCGATCATCGCCAAAGGTCAGGTGCGCGGTGTGTATCGCAAGCAATGCCTACCGAATAACGGCGTGTTTGACGAGCAACGCTATTTTGCGACGGGACAACAGCCCATCATGTTTGAGATGGCTGGCCAAAAAATCGGCTTGCTGATCTGTGAAGATCTCTGGCAAAACCATCCCATTCAGCAACTAAAGCATGCAGGTGCTGATCTGGTGTTGGTACTCAACGCGTCACCATTTGAAATCGGCAAGCATCAACGACGACGCACCCTTGTTCAGCAACGTGCGCATGATCACCAGCTACCAATTGCTTATGTCAATATCGTTGGCGGGCAAGACGATCTGGTGTTTGATGGGGGCAGTCTGGCCGCAAATGCCGATGGCCAGTTGATGCTTGATGCACCACGCTTTAAATCACAACTGTCTTTATTAAATTTTAATCAAAAACAATTTATCCCTCACACGCTCACCCCTGACATGCCTGCCACCGAAGAAACCTATCGTGCCTTGGTGATGGGACTGCGTGATTATGTCAATCACTCAGGCTTTAAAGGCGTGATCCTCGGCTTATCTGGCGGGATTGACTCAGCGCTCTCATTGGCGATTGCCGTTGATGCCATCGGTGCAGAGCGTGTACACGCGGTCATGATGCCGTATACCTACACCTCTGCCATCAGCATTGAAGACGCCCAAGCCCAAGCCACACGGCTTAAGGTCAGCTTCCATGTGGCGGAGATTCACCCAATTGTTGAAAGCTTTAACAAAACGCTTGCGCCATTTTTTGGCGATCAAGCGGCCGACACCACCGAAGAAAACCTACAAGCCCGTAGTCGTGGCGTGCTGCTAATGGCACTCTCAAACAAGTTTGGGTATATGGTGCTCACCACCGGCAACAAATCCGAAATGGCGGTCGGCTATGCCACCCTATATGGTGATATGGTGGGTGGATTCAATGCACTCAAAGACGTCTATAAAACCCAAGTCTTTGAGCTCGCACGCTATCGCAACAGCTTGAGTAAAACGCCTGTCATTCCAGAGCGGGTGATCAATCGGCCACCTTCGGCTGAACTGCGCCCTGATCAAACCGATCAAGACTCCCTCCCCCCTTACGATGTGCTTGATGCACTCTTGCACGGTTATATTGAGCAAGATCTCAGTGCGGTACAACTAGCAGCACAAGGCTTCGATGTTGACCTGATCAAAAAAGTGCTACAACTGGTCGACCGCAACGAATACAAGCGCCGCCAAGCCGTGATTGGCAGCAAGATCAGCACACGTGCCTTTGGTCGTGAGCGGCGCTACCCAATCGTCAACGGATGGAAAATCGGCGAATAATGGACTCTATCATCCCCCCAATGAACTCACATATTCTGGCGCAATTGCTACTAGATGCACAGGTCGAACATATCCGACAAGGCTTGATTAGTCCTGCCGCATTGCCCCATATGGTGAGGATCATGGACGATATCTTGGGGCGGGCAGCACACTTCAAGTTAGGAGAAGTCGTTAGCCGTGAGGCCATTCAAGGCGTTGTCCGTACCTATGCCTTTGAGCTCAATCTGGGCGGTGGAATTTTAGAGTTGATCGGCGAAATGGCGCGTCAACTCTATCAAGTCTGGCAACAGCATCCGCCTACCCCACGTGAGCTAATCACCGATGACAGTGCTGCACAATGGATTGATAAAATCGTTGAACTACAACCACTACGCCAAGAAATTATTCGTCAATTCCGACATAGCCAATTGGCTAAAAGCCTACTGAGCCAATTGGTCATCCAAACCGCACAGCGCCAACTCCCTGCATGGCTAGCACAACAATCCCAACAGCATCATCGTCTCAGTCTACGCGGCAAACTGATCGATAAGCTCATCCACTCTGAACAACAGTTGATCGAATGGCTCAGCCAACACATTGCCAATACCATTCAACACAGTGGCGCATTTGAGCTAGACAATCAGACGCTGACGGATTTTTTGCAGCAACTTTGGTCTGGCATTCGAGAGATTCCATTGGATCAACATGCCTTTGGGTTGACCCCCTTAGATGTTGAAGAGTTGGTGGTTTTGGCGTACGAGGACTGGAAGCACTTGCGCGATACAGACTATATCCGACGCCTGATTATGACGGGCATTGATGTTTTTTTTGAGGTCTACTCAGATTATACGCTGACCGATCTGTTGGATGAAGTTGGGATTACACGCCAACATATGCTAGGTGAAATCGCCCGCTTTGCCCCGCCTGTGATTCAAGCGCTAGAGCAATCAGGTGATCTATACGAACTGATCAAGCTACAACTAGAAGGCTTTTATCAGGATCAGAAAACCCTTGACTTGCTGCGTACTGCATTAGATGCACATGATACCAACCTCTAATCCAGTGAGTACAAGCGCTACGTCCTTTAGGCGCTTGTACTCACCATTTTTTGCCTTGCCTTATTTATCCTTTTTTTTTGATTTTTTCTTTTTCTTCTTGGCTTCTTCACGACTCAACTCTAAGGCTCTATAGGCCAGAGATTCTTCACGCTTCTTTTTGCTTTTTTTTGATGACTCTTCAATCACTGCCTCTGGCGCGGCTGGATCAACTTCTGCTACCGACTTTGGCTTGTTGGCCATAATATCCTCTCTTGCAAACAATGTGGGCAATAGTATTAAGCTAGCACTGTATTGCTACAAATGAATTTTTTAATACAAGCGAGCATCAAAAAAACTCGCTTTTTTGTGTCTCTCTGCCCCACAGAATCTCAACCTACATCAATGCGCAGAGATGCAACAACGCAAAAAAAAGCCCCCAGCAAAATACACGCTGGGGGCTTTTTGAAATATGGTGGCTATAGCGGGACTTGAACCTGCGACCCCCTGATTATGAATCAGGTGCTCTAACCAACTGAGCTATATAGCCAAAACTTGAGGGCGCATTATGCCGACCTGTGTTTTGCACGTCAAGACACCAATCGCACAAAAAACCAGCAAACCCGCCAAAAATCATCTAAAACAAAAAATAGGGATGCAGAGTGAGCCTATAAGCCGGGTTCTGTCGAGGACGGCCATTCCTCTAGGCATACTGTCACCAGTATGCTCAAGCAACCTACCCGAGTCCAACGCGGGTCACGTTATAGACTCCTATTTGGTCTTGCTTCAGGTGGGGTTTACCATACCGGTCTGTTACCAGACTCGCGGTGCGCTCTTACCGCACCGTTTCACCCTTACCACGCACGATTGCTCGTCGTTCGGCGGTCTACTCTCTGCTGCACTTTCCGTCGGCTCACACCGCCCAGCCGTTAACTGGCACCTTACCCTGCGAAGCCCGGACTTTCCTCCCCCAGTTCAATCACGAAGATCGTCGTGGCGGCGACCGTCCAGCTCACTCTGCGCGCGCATCTTAACAAAAGCCCATGCAACCTGCTCAAGTATTTTCATGCAAATGCCATCTTCATGCGTTTTATAGCGCGACTAGGCATTTTTCTTTAGGCGTTGTGCTTTGGCCAACAAGTCCTCAACCGACTCCACATGCGCTGGATCATGCGGAATACAATCGACGGGGCAATACAACTGACATTGAGGCACATCATAATGCCCCACACACTCCGTACACAGATCAGGATCTATCTCGTAGATCTCTATACCCATATAAATCGCCTGATTCGGGCATACAGGCTCACAGACATCACAATTGATACACTCTTGCGTGATCTTGAGCGCCACTAGATCAACCTACCAGCCATTGGCATGTTTTTCAGCGAAAGCATTCGCCACACACACGGGTACAAACTTGGTCACATCACCTTTGAGCTTGGCAATTTCACGTACCAACGTCGAAGAAATAAAAGAAAAATCCTGAGAGGGTGTCAAAAATACCGTTTCAAAATCTCGATCCAACTCACGGTTCATATTGGCCAACTGAAACTCATACTCAAAATCCGAGACCGCTCGTAATCCACGCAATACCGCCGTGGCCTGTTGATCTCGAAATAAACTCACCAACAAGCCACTAAACCCGATCACCGTAACATTCGGCAAATGGCTCAATGTCTGCTCAGCCAAATCCACCCGTTGCTCAAGGGTAAATACAGGGTTTTTATGATGACCTGCCGCAATCGCCACCACCACTTGATCAAACATGCGCGACGCACGTGCCACCAAATCGGCATGTCCATTGGTAATCGGATCAAAAGTACCAGGATAAATCACACGAGTCATAATCAATGCTCATTGGATGTTTGAATCCCTGCATGGTAGCAAATTCACAGCAGAATCGCTGATATTGCGTGTTGCTTCACGAAAAATTGCAGTTTTTTAACGCAAGTTACGGCAAAATAAGCCAAGTTTAGGAATGTGATGACCATGAGCAACGCAAAGAAAAAATCTACGGGTGGCACGATTGCGCAAAACCGCCGCGCCCGCCACGAATATTTTATCGAAGAAAAATTCGAGGCTGGGCTGGTGCTGCAAGGCTGGGAAGTCAAAGCCATTCGTGAAGGGCGCATGACCATCTCAGAAGCGTATGTGATTTTTAAAAATGGTGAGGCCTTCTTGTTTGGCAGTCAGATCACCCCGCTACTGTCAGCCTCTACCCATGTCGTGCCAGAAGCCAGTCGCACCCGCAAGCTGCTGCTGGCGCGTCGTCAGATCGAAAAACTGATGGGTGCTGTGAATCAAAAAAGCTTTACCTGCGTGCCACTTTCTTGCTACTGGAAAGGATCATTGGTCAAATGTGAAATCGCCTTAGTTAAAGGTAAACAGCAGCATGACAAACGTGCCACCGAAAAAGACCGTGATTGGAATCGAGAAAAGCAGCGGGTATTTCGGAGTCAGTAGATTTAATATGCTTCGGGAGCATAGCCCAAGCTGCTAGATTGTCACAGCTTGGGCTCACACAACTATTAGCAAAAGTCTAATGTCCCATAACAGTTGGGAACGAAGCCCTGACCTGATAGCTGCAAATCATTGAGCGTCAAAGACAATGGACTACTGGACAAGTCAATATTACCCCCCTGTACGTTAATGTCACCAGTACCCAAAACAGCAGCAAACAGTCCATCCAACCCAATTGATGCAGGATTAGCATTTAAATAGTTACTGACCTGTGTCGCGATCTGAGGAAACAATGGCGCAATATCAATATCCTCAACAGG
>JAYXXU010000207.1:0-1327 GCA_036019135.1 Pseudomonadota bacterium
TTGCGGATTTTTGGATAGCCCGTTTCAACCCGTCCATGAGCAAAACCACCAACACTGGCCAAGTAGCGATACCAAAAAGTATGACGGCCGCAATCACAATCAAACTTGATCTTGCCAGTCTCAATCATCGTCTTGATCAGCTCGCGGTACTGCCGACGCTTCTCTGTTGGTGTGCCGCCAATCGGCTGGGAGGCTAATGCCTTGAGATCAAGTAGCTCAATATTGACAAAGTGCCGCTTGTCCACTGAGTTTGCAGAGGCATTGGTGACATAGTTCAGCTCATCGCCCTGAAATCGCCACAGGTGGGCATGTTTGATCTGTTCATTGGCACGTTGAATATCCGCATCCAATGAGTGATTGATCACCTCTGTCAGTCGAATGCCACCCTGATACGTCTGGGCATGCTGTTTGATATGTCGCTCAAATGCCTTGAGGTCATCAAGTGTCAGTGGACGACTTTGGCCATTTAATCTGGTGGCCAATAGCTTGTTAAAGTCTGACTCGCGAACGGTTGGATCGAGCTTTCTGGCTGCTTCAAACTGTTGTTTATTTTGCTCAAGGATCTTCTGACGTTGTTGCTCAAGCTGTTGCTCGTCTTGAGCAAACTCCGTCAGCACAAAATTTGGATCAGCGGCACGTCGCTGTGCCTCCTCCATACGAATACGGCGGTTTTGATCAGTCCTGAGCCGCCCATGAAGCAGATCGTCATCCGACATGACCAGACTCCCGCTTGATTTCACGCAGCTCTGCTGCACTGGGCAAAACCAATACCTGTTCTGTCAGTGGCCCTGAGGTACTGCTCAAGCCTGCTGCCGCTGCGATGGTCAATGCCTCATTAAACGTGCCATAGACCCGATATGAGACCCGCAATAAATCATGTTGTTCATCTGGCATCACATCATGGCGAATCGGATTTGCACCCAGTGGTGGATGCAAGGCATAGTCGCGCACCTGCTTATAAAACGCGCTACGGCTCATGGCTTAGTTACCCAATACGGGATTACCCGTCACGGTGACTAGACCCGTAATAGCGATACCTGCTAAGCCACCAGGCTGTCCATCCACCTCGCGGCTAGAAGCAGGCTGTTCACCTGCCTGTCCGTTTTCACCCCAGCTACCACCATCTCCGCCTTTTTTGAGATAGGCCGCGCCGTGGTCGTCCCGTTGTAAGCCACCCAAACCCACCATCGTTGCCGTCGCGTCTGTTGGGGGATGTGCAAAGCTCTCGGGACTGCCATATGCCTCTCGATAGCTACCATGTTGTCCAAACGGCAAGCCACCACCACCAGGCGTGACACCATTCCATTTGTTTTCGCCAGCCACGATC
>JAYXXU010000208.1:0-6023 GCA_036019135.1 Pseudomonadota bacterium
CCGACCAGATTGTGCCAGGCCCACTGACCTTAGAGATCAGCAAGCTGGAATTTGCAGGGCGACGACTGCCGCCGGCAATTTGTGACCTCAAAGGTCGCATCCAGTTTGGTCTGTGGATCATGCGGCGCAGTGAGGATGCCTTTGAGCTGATCGTGTCACATGATTTGTTAGAAGATTTGATCAAACACCTCAAAAAATATGGGGCGTTCTCTAAGATCCAACTGTCTGAGCCACTGACGTTAATTCCTGCGGTGATTAATGGTCAGGCGGATTTTGAGGTGGAAGTACGCAATGATGAGCTTGAATGGCAACAAATTGCGGTGGCAAACGGCCAAGCATGGATTACGCGTTTGACCACTGGACTGTTCCAACCGCAAGAGTTACGACTACATCAGCGCGAAGGGGTGGACTACGATAAAGGCTGCTATCTCGGCCAAGAAATCGTGGCACGTTTGTACTTCCGTGCAAAACCCAAACATTGGTTGCATCGGATCAGTGGCACAGGTGAATTGCCGCAAGCAGGCCAACACCTCGCAGCAGATATACAGGTGGTTAATGCAGTGATGGTCGAAGGCGGCTGGCAAGCGTTGGTGGTCGCCAAACCCGCAGCATTAGAAGCGAGTGACTTTGATGTATTGGAGTTGCCTGAGGGTCTCAATGGTGAAGTCGGGCGTGTGGTCTAGCTCAGAATCTTCGATGATCCGCTTGGCCACTACAGCAGACACGCCAGCCTTAGCACAGATGCTGGCACGTTCATTTGCCCAAGAGGAGTTTTGGACGTGGATGATCGGCACGCATGCTGGCGCAGCACAACGTCTTGAACAAGGGTTTGCCACGCAGATTCGCCGCTTTGCGCTGCCGCATCGGCATGTCTGGTGTGGCTTGCAACACGAAGCGGCCGCGCTGTGGTCACCGCCCAACGGCTGGCACTTGGGATTGTTACAGCAGGTGCAACTGTTACCTGAGTTTGTACAACTGGTTGGTGTCAGGCGATTATGGGCAGTCAGTCGGGTGATCGATGCCATCCAAGCCGTGCATCCCAGAACACCGCATTACTATCTGCAAGTGTTAGGCGCTGATCCTGCACAACAGGGTAAAGGCTGGTCGCACCCGCTGATGCACGTGGTGCTTGATCAGGCGGATCAACAGCAGATGCCCTGCTATCTGGAAACCGCCACGCCCAGCAATTTGTCGCTGTATCGTCGGTTTGGTTTTGAAATCATCCACACCTTGGACAATTTGCCATACGACGCACCGACCATGTGAGGGATGTGGCGCCAGCCTAGGGAAGGTTGTACCTAGGCGACGAATCGTCTAAGATCTGCACCTCATGTGTTATCGCGGCTGCTGAACCCGTTAACCATGAGTGTTTTGTGATGCAAAATCTTATCGATTCAAACGAATTTTTATCAGATGTTTCAGATGTTGTTGTTAAAGCGAGTCGTGGCCGTGCTTGGCGCAGATATCAACGATATTTGCACCGTAGGCACTCTATCCAACCCAAGTTAATACAGACCTTTAAGCCTGCCAAAAAATGGCGGCATATGTATACCCGCAAGGTCAAACTGCAACGCGCCCGTCAGTTGGGTTTTACCTATCCCGTCATCAGTCGATCCGTGTATCAACGGATGGCTGATCAACAATGGCAAGAAGTCCGCGCTTGTGAATGTACTGTTTGTTTGTAGTCGTAACCAATGGCGTAGTCCGACCGCTGAACAGGTGTTTCGGCGCGGCTACGGCATCAATGTGCGTTCGGCGGGGACAGCCAGCAGTGCAAAACAGGTGATTTCTGCCCAAGACTTGACTTGGGCGGATTTGGTCTGTGTCATGGAGGACAAGCACAAACAGCGTATTTGTGCCGCGTTTCCGCGACTGGTTCAGTTTAAAAAAATCGTGGTCTTGGATATTCCAGATGACTATCCGTACATGGATATGGAGTTGATCGAACTCTTACAACAATCCGTCCAGCCACTGATTCAACTCGCCTAGCTTTTAGGCTAAAGTCAGTCACATTCTGCACCACTGATTGTTGAGCCTGATGACCACAGCCACAGCACCTGCTGCCCAAGACAATATTTTTCCTTCTAGTCCAATTATTGCCATTGATTTAGGCACAACTAACTCCCTTGTTGGTGTTTTTCAGCAGGGTCAGCCTGTTCTGATTCCCAATAGCGCTAACCGTCTTCTAACGCCATCAGCCATCGGACTCGATCAACACCAGCATGTTTTGATCGGCCAAGCCGCGGTCGAACGCCGCCACCAAGGCGCGCCCGTCTTGACCAGTTTTAAGCGCTTTATGGGTACAGATCGCCAGTTGTCACTCGGCAAAAAATCCTTTCGTGCGCCTGAGCTTTCCGCTTTGGTTCTCGGTGCTTTAAAAGCTGATGCGGAGCATTTTCTGGGACAACCCATACAAGATGCAGTGATTACCGTACCTGCTTATTTTAATGATATTCAACGGCAAGCCACTCTCGCCGCAGCGCAAATGGCGGGACTGAACGTCAGTCGCCTGATCAATGAACCCACTGCCGCCGCTTTGGCATATGGACTGGGTCAAACCGACGACAGTTGCTTTTTGATTTTTGATCTGGGCGGTGGCACGTTCGATGTGTCGATTGTCGAGCTATTCGATGGTGTGATCGAAGTTCGAGCCAGTACAGGTGATAATGCCTTGGGTGGTGATGATTTTGTCAGTGTGCTGGTCGAGCAATTTTGGCAGCGTCACGCCGCCACGCTTGGCCAGCCCTTAGATGCGCCACCGCCTGACTTGATGGCAACCCTGCATGCCCGCGCCCAAGATGCCTTACATCAATTATCAGCACAAGCCGAAACCACCCTGAGCATCCAATACCAACAACACGAGGCCAGCCTACTGGTTCAACAAGAGAAATTAAATCAATGGATTGAGCCACTATTACAGCGCTTACGCCGTCCACTGGAACGGGCATTGCGCGATGCCCGACTCAAGCCTGACGCAATTGATCAAGTGGTGATGGTCGGTGGTGCAACCCGTATTCCTGCAGTGCGCCGCATGGTCGCCAAACTGTTTGGCCGCTTTCCGCTGACCAGCATTCAACCCGATGAAGCGATTGTGCGTGGGGCATGTATTCAAGCGGGCTTACGCGCAAAAGATCAAGCCCTTAAAGAAATCGTACTGACCGATGTCTGTCCCTTTAGCTTAGGGATAGGAACGATGGGCGATCAGTCCAACGATCTGTTATTTTCGCCGATCTTAGAACGCAATACTGTCATTCCTGCCAGTCGAGTCAACAGCTATCATGCGGCCACGGAAGGCCAGCGACAGATTTTGGTCAAAGTCTTTCAAGGCGAAAATCGACTGTGTCGGGATAATATTTTTTTAGGTGAAATCAACGTTGAATTACCACCCAACAAAGAACACCTCTCGATTGATGTCCGATTTTCTTATAACCCAAATGGGATTTTGGATGTCGATGTGCATGTGCCTAAAACAGGCCAAAATCTACAAAAAGTCCTCGTACACAATCAAAGTGTGCTTAATCCTGAACAAATCGAGCAAGCCAGACGTGAGCTGGCAATGCTCAAAATCCATCCGCGCGACAGCCTACCTAACAAAACCCTGATGCTCAAAGCGGAGAGATTGTATAGTGAGATGACAGGCACGCTGCGGGAGGCGATTGGCCAGCAGACACAACAGTTCGAACAAGTGGTCAACAGCCAAGACCCACGCAAAATCGCCGAAGCACGAGAGATTTTTGATCGCTTCTTGCAGCAAGTGACGGAAGCCTCACTGTTCGAAGACTGAGGGCTGTGGACTCGCCTATAGAATCGAAGACTCTCGATCAGCACGCAGGGTGGCGAGCCACCAATACCCCACCACCCATGCGATGCTTGCATATACCACGAGCAGGACAACACGGATCGTCTCACCCGTCCAATACCAGATTAACAACAGCCCAATGATCCCACTCAGGTAGGCCAAATGCTTGACCGCCAATGCTAGTATTCGGCTACTCGGGGCGATCAACAACGCCGACAACCCAATCATCATCAACGCGAGTGCTGTGTTCATATGCAGCATGATCGGACGCATCCCCCACCAGAGCAACGCAAACACCATGACCAGCCCCAGTCCGATCACCCCCACCACGACGCTGGCTTTGCCGACTTGATCAGGATCATGCAAAAAATCACGCCACCGTGGCAGGCAATACATCATCCATTGGTCTAACCGCTCTGGAACTGCACGCATCAGCAGAATCATCTGTGCCAACTGCTGATAGACATAACTCCTAAAAAACATTAGCGCCAAGGGCAATAAAGCAAAACTACTGGCCACAGCTTCAGGTACGACACCGTTAAGCACCTCATCGAACAACAGTTGTACCAACATCACAATACCAATCGTCAGTACAATCGTCGCTATCGCCACCCACCAACGATCCACTCTGATTTGGCAGACCTCAATCAGCTCGGGCACTAACGGCGCACTAGGGCTATAGACATTCGCATCACCCAGCCATAACGCCAGCAACAGTGTCCACCCCCACAGCAGTCCCATCAGCACACCTAGCGGCAATGCTGCACTGAACGCCAGCAACAGCAAACCAGTGATCAGCCATCCTCCAAATAGACCAGAACGATACACGTCACCGCGTGGCGATGCGGCCAACCATGCATTGATCGGTGCTTGAATCAACCAATGCCACAACAGCACAAAACCAAAAGCTGGCCAGACCCAGATTAACTGAAAGGTCAGACTCGCCCACTGACTCAACAATGCCCATGTCGCCACAAACACCAACACCAGCGTCATTGCATAGCTGCCATACGCGCGTAAGCGTAAGACCAACTGTAGCGGCAAATTCTGTGCGCGATTCACCTGTAGCTGTGGCACGGTCTGCCAATGTTGCTGCCGTAATGCTTTGATATAAGGATCATTCGCACCAGATAATTGCCACATGCTCCACCAAGACAACTGCGTGCCCGTCACTAGCTGCTGTATCGCCACTGTATATTGAGCAGGAATTTTCTGCCAAAACTGCTGCCTCGCCTCAATCTCTGACCAACGCTGCTGTAAGCGATCCTCAGCCTCATCCCATGCCACACTCTGCGCATCCAAGCCCAATGCCTGTACCCAGCACTGAATAAAACAATCTGTCTTGGGCTGTTCTGGTGACCATGCCAGCGCATAGCGTAACTGCTCTTGTATTTCCATTTGCAACGCCAGCGACTGATCAGACAAATGCCGCAAAATATGCTCTAATGCCACATAGGATGCACCATCATATTGTCCCGCCCATAACCGCTCACGCAAATCATCCACTTGTCGCCGCAAATGCGCCTGTGCAGCCTGATTCGGCAACCATGCCGCCGTGCCATCTGCCACCCGTGTCTCCGTACCAGCCGATTGCGTCAGTATCTCTGGCTCAGTAGTTCGTAAGGGCGGATCAAGCGGTTTTGCATTCCGTACATCAACATTCAAGTTCACCTGCTGATAGCCAATCGACAGATCCACATGCCATGCGATGCTCGCAGCAGCAGGCTGATCAACAGTCTGCGTATTCAAGTCAATGTTAGCCTCTTCGATGGAGCTCTCTGCCCATATCCCATATTCAGCATCCAAAAATGCCGCATCTAATGCATCACGTAGTGCAATAAAACGCGCAGGCTCTAGATCTTGATCAATGGTCTTCAATTTTTTGGCGTAAGCTCGCCGAATCGCTCGCTGATCTGTGGTTGGCTCAATCGCCAATACCTGCCAACACGGATGGATGTCATTCATTCTATTGATCTCATGTTTTCGATATCATGTCGTTATGTTGGTCTGAATCATGGCTGCCCTGATCGCGCTAAACCCTCAAGGACATGGCCAATACTTGCCCACCTTATCATAGCCATACTTGGCCACATGCTACACTGCATTCGCACCATCAGAGATGCCAAGCACATGCCCGAACTGCCCGAAGTCGAAACCACCAAAAACAGTCTCCAGCCCCTAATAGGTCAAACTGTACAGCAAGTCATGGTATATCAACCCAGTC